>JAGYOX010000069.1 GCA_018399235.1 Desulfobacterales bacterium
AGGCTCGGTCCCGGGCCTCGGTCCGGGGGGGTTACTTCCAAGGAAATCCAAGGTCGGGGTTGTTTTTGATTTGGGATTTGTAATTTCAAAATGCCGCTTCATGGTATAAAATCCGTTTTCTTCTCGAACTTCTCAATTTTTGGCATATAATTGGCATATAATTTGATCATAAAGAAATAAACAAAATGCAACAGGAATCTATATTTGAAAAATTGTAACGAAAACATTCAAAAAACCATTCGGCTTGCAGAAAAGATGCTGGATCTTGCCGAACGGGGCGACGTTGATCGTGAGGATGTCGGGTGCGGGGTTCTTTACGGGATTTTACGCGATACCGGCTATCGAATAAAGAAAATTGCAGTTGCCGAGAAGGCTGCACATATCCGAAAAGGCACCTGGATATAGGACAGCACGGTGCCGCTTTAAATTTATTTTTGAAAAAACGATCTTTACTATTATTCTTAAACAAGAGTGAGGGCTTGATGCCAGAGAAACCAGTTTGGGTTTAAAGGAGTTTGTGACGGGAAGAAACGGCTGGATGATATTATCAAAGAGGAGATGAGCCACATCCGGCTGATCAGCAAAGAGCTGGCAGCCGTCAAATAAAATTTCTATCAACATAAAGTTTAAAGGAGGAGACCATGACCCAGCGCTTGGAAATTTACAAATGTGAACTCTGCGGCAATATTGTTGAGATGCTTCATGCCAGTGACGGAACCCTGGTTTGCTGTGATCAGCCGATGACGTTGATGACGGAAAATACGGTGGATGCGGCCAAGGAAAAGCATGTGCCGGTAATCGAGAAAACCGACAAGGGGATCAAGGTGAAGGTGGGGGATGTTCCCCATCCTATGGAGGAAAAGCATTATATTGAATGGATTGAAGTGATTGCCGACGGTAAAAGCTACATACAGTTTTTAAATCCAGGCGATGCGCCGGAGGCTACTTTCGATATATCGGCCGGACAAATAACAGCCCGTGAATACTGTAATATCCACGGTCACTGGAAAGCCAGTCAATAGGGAGGTGAACTAATGCCCAGTTGGAAATGTTCAAATTGCGGGTATACATTCGAAGCGCAAGCCCCGCCGAATCAATGCCCGTCATGCAAGGAAAAATGTGAATTCGTCGACAATTCCTGTTATACGCCAGATTGCGCGGATAAAGGGATGGATGAACGGATAAAATCCAAACACTGACAAGGAGGATTGCATGGACCGATATGTATGTCAGATCTGCGGTTATGTCTATGACCCGGAACAGGGGGACCCGGATAACGGAGTTGACCCCGGCACATCCTTTGATAATGTCCCGGATGATTGGACCTGTCCCGTATGCGGCGCATCAAAGGACGAGTTTGAAAAAGAATAACTTAGACCAAGGGCCGGTTCCAATTATTAGGCATTGGATATCGGGTATTAAGTGTTAGTAGGCACTACAAAACCCAATACCTAATACCTAATACCCAATACCATGTTTTAAATTGAAACCGGCCTTTTATATATGGAGGCCATGAATGAAACCGGTTGAAATTGTCAAAGGGGTTTACAACGTCGGCGTCATCGATTGGAATATCAGGGATTTCCATGGGTATTCCACAGAGATCGGCACCACATACAATGCCTACCTGATTGTTGATGAACAGGTCGTGCTTATTGACACGGTAAAAAAAGAGTTTGCCGATCAATTGCTTGCCAATATTGCCGAAATCGTTGATCCAAAGAAAATCGACATAGTGATCAGCAATCATACGGAAATGGATCATTCCGGCGGTCTGCCCCGGGTGATGCATTATATCGGGGAAAGCAAACCGCTCTACTGCTCCAAGATGGGCCATAAAAATCTGGCCCAGCACTTCGGTCAAATCTTCAACTATCAGGCGGTAGAAAACGGTCAGGAACTCAGTATCGGCAGCCGCACACTGGCATTCCTGGAAACCCGGATGCTACACTGGCCGGACAGCATGTTTACATACAGCAAAAGCGAGCAGATTCTCTTCTCCAGCGACGCCTTTGGCCAGCATTATGCGGGCTATGAGATGTTTGATGATGCGGTGGGTGATGCCATCATGCCGCATGCCAAAAAGTACTTTGCCAACATTCTGCTGCTGTATTCGCCTAAGATTTTAAAACTGGTGGAACAGGTTGCTGAAATGGGGCTTGAAATCAAGGTCATCTGTCCGGACCACGGCATTATATGGCGCAAGGACCCGGGCAAAATCATCAACGCCTATGTCGAATGGAGTAAGCAGGAGCCGGCAAAGAAGGCCATTATTATCTATGATACCATGTGGAAGAGTACAAAGCTTATGGCCGAAGCCATTGCCGACGGGATTGCCGAGACTGGTGTTGCAGTCAAGCCGATTCATATCCGGAGCTCCCACCGCAGCGAAATCATGACGGAGGTTCTGGATGCCAGGGCGATTGTTGTCGGCTCCCCCACCTTGAATAATGGTCTGTTTCCCTCAGTGAGCGATGTTTTAACCTATATGAAGGGCCTTCGCCCTAAAAATAAAATCGGCGCATCGTTCGGATCTTACGGTTGGAGCGGGGAATCCGTCAAGCTGATCAATGCTGAGCTTGAAGCCATGAAGTTTGATATGATCGACAGCGGCTTGAAGATTCAGTATGTCCCGGATAAAGAGGGTTTGTCTGACTGCCGGGCGTATGGCCGGAAAATCGGTGAGGCCGTTGCCGGGCAGTAAAAATGAGATTTCCGGTCGTGGAACTCAGCGAGTGCATTCGATGCGGGGTCTGTGAGGAGGTATGCCCGGAGGTGTTTCATCTGACAGACTCAGGCTACGTGCAGGTGGCGGATCTTGCCGAATATCCTGAAGAATCGGTCAAGGAGGCCATCAAGAACTGTCCGGCGGATTGTATTTACTGGACGGAATAATGACAGAAAAACTGAATCTATCCGGTTTGACCGGCCGGCAGCTTAAAAAGAGAATCCGGCATTTGATGGCTTCGGATGCTGATATCGGCGAAATTCTGGAGGCCATGGATGGACTTGCCCCCAGGGTGGCTGTCAACCCTTTGTTCGCCTGTTTCTATGATATGTCGCCGCGAGTCAAGTGGCGGGCTGTGGCGGCAATGGGATATATTGTCTCCCGGCTTGGCAAACACAACATGGAATCCGCCCGGGTCATCATGCGGCGGCTCATGTGGAACCTGAATGATGAGTCGGGCGGTATCGGCTGGGGGTCTCCTGAGGCCATGGGGGAGATCATGGCGCAGAACCATCGGATAGCCGATGAATACGGAAGCATCCTGACCTCTTATATTCAGAAGGGCAAAAATTTTCTTGAGCATGAGGGCCTGCAGCGGGGTTCGATATGGGGGGTCGGCCGGTTGGCCCAGGCCCGCCCTGAGCTTGTGGCGGATGCGGCAGACGACCTGAGGCTTTTCCTGAAATCACCGGACCCGTATCATCGGGGATATGCGGCGTGGGCATTGGGGAACCTGGGCAGCCGGGGGGCGGTGCCCGAGATTGAGCAACTGGTTGCCGATCAGTCGGAATTAGAGATGTTTCAGGAGCAGGCGCTTAAAACAACCGAAGTCGGCCTGATGGCAAAGGAGGCGTTGGCTGCAATAGAGGATGGAAAGACATCATGCTAGTGCTTGGACTCCAGGGAAGCCCGCGCAAAAAAGGCAATACCAACTATCTCCTGAATCTTGTACTTGAGGAAGCGGCAAATCACGGGGCCGAAACAGAGCTGGTTCAGGTCCCCCAGAAAAACATAAAGCCCTGCATTGGATGTGCGAACTGCGAGAGAAAGGGTTTTTGTTCGATTGATGATGACGACATGACGGCGGAGATGTATCCGCTGCTGCGCCGGGCCGAACTCGTCATTCTTGCCACCCCGATTTATTTTTACAATGCCACCGCCCAGATGAAGATGCTGATTGACAGATCCCAGACGCTGTGGGCTCGCAAATACAAGCTCGGGCTGGTGGACCCGGGTCGCCCATTTCGCAAGGGCATGATGCTTTCCATCGGCGCAACAAAAGGGAAAAATCTCTTCGAGGGAATGGCGCTTACGGCAAAGTATTTTTTTGACGCCGTGGGCGCATCATTTGACAGCAGTTTGACCTATCGGCGTATCGAAGAACCCGGAGATATGAAAACGCATGCCACTGCCGTAGACGATGTCAAAAATGAAATTCATGGGCTGGCCCCGTTTTTCCTCAGGAAAAAAATTCTGTTCGCCTGCCGTGAGAACGCCTGCCGAAGTCAAATGGCAGCTGCATTTGCCCGATACATGGCCGGAGATATCCTGGATGTGGATTGTGCCGGCAGCCGCCCGGCCAAAGAAGTAAACCCGTTAATGAAGGAAGTGATGGCGGAAGCGGGCTATGACATGGCGTTCCGCATCCCACGGGGCATAGATGCCGCAGTTCAGGCGTCAAGACCGCATATTATCGTTACCATGGGCTGTGCAGAGGAATGCCCGTATATTCCGGGGGTGGAAATGCTTGATTGGGAACTGGCTGATCCTGCGGGAGGGTCAAAAGATGTTATGCGCCGGACAAGGGATGAGATTCAGGCCCGGGTTGAGGCCCTGATCAGCCGAATCAGCAACAAATAAGTACCGTTCAGCGGAGGTAAGGGAAGATACTGAAGGCCCGGCGCGTTATATCCGAAAGCCCTCGTCTTCGGCTGCCGGATTCATCACCATATTGATGCTGTTCCGTTTCCCTTGTCTGCCATCTGAAGAAATTTAGGTTTTCGAAAATGCTATGAACGAATTGCTTCAAGCGCCTTTTCGACTCATAGGGCAGCGTCTGGTAAAATTAAACCTGCCAACAGACCCGAATGATTATTTTACCGCTGTCGCCCGCCGGATGGGGTATGTTGGAAAAGTCCGGGAGCCATCGATAAGAAGACGGGTGATTTCTCAAATCGCCACCGGCCTGGCAGCTGTCCGGATAAGCGCCGTATCCCGAATAACAGGCCCGGTAAAAAGTGATTCAAAAAAGATCGAGGCGGATGGCATGGCGGTCTACTCTTCGAGGTGGGCCTCCATTATCCGCTTTATGGAACCGCCGGTTGTAATGGGATGCTTTGCCGCAACACTCGGCGGGGAACTGGAGAATCTGAAGGGCAAGGTCGGGCTGTTTGATGCTTACGTGTTGGAATGTCTGGGGGCGGAGGTGACTGAAACGGTTGGGGACAAACTGGAGTCTGCTTTGTCGGATCAGTTTTTATCACAAGCAATGGCGTGTTCGAGACGATTCAGCCCCGGCTATTGTGATTGGCCGCTCGCTTTGGGCCAGAAAGCGGTTTTCGAATTTTTAAACCCAGAGTCCATAGGAATCACCATAATGCGCACCGGCACCATGGTGCCGGAAAAATCGATAACAGCCGTCATGCTGGGGGCAGGAAAATTATATTATAAAACCCCTTGTCCGATCTGCCCAAAGAAGGACTGTCCGTACCGAAGAGAAAGTACGGGGGGCAACTTCTAGCTTGGCAAAGAAATAATTTGTCTATTGATAAACACCGTTTTTATGTATATACAACTATTATAACATTAAATATTTTAGTTGACAGTCTCGTAAAAAGTCGATCTTGGGATGGCAAAGTAAAAAGTTCAAGCCCTATTTAAAATCAGGGGGCGCGCAAATCCCGAGAAATGCAGCGTACATAGGAGTACGTGAAATTTCGAGGGATGCAGCGTAACACAGATATTGGACTTTTTACGAAGCCATCTTAGTTAAAAATCTAAAAACAGGGGGTTGCCAAATGATAAAGCATGGAATGATGTTAGGGGTATTTTTAATTTCCGCTTTTTTAACTTTCCCGGTTTATGCCGCTGAAGATACCGGGGCTTCGTCTGAAAAAATCTTGCCTGAAAAATCGGCATCCGAAAAAGCGCCTGAAGCGTCGGCATCTGAAAAGATGGAAGAGACGGCGACCGGTAAGCCGTCGATGATGGAAAAAGCCGATGCCTTGGTCGAAACCAAGGAACTGGATAAAATCAAACAGGCGATTTCAATCTACGAAGAAATTCTGAAAAATAATCCGGATAGCTATGAAGCCACCTCGCGGTGTGCCAAGGCTTACCGAGACTATGGCTACCAGGCCATGCAGAAGCAAGTCTCCGGATATGAGGATATTTGTGCTGAATACGGTAAAACAGGCATGAATTTGGCCCAAAAGGCCATTAAGCTTAACCCGCAAAGGGCCGAGGGGTATTATTATTACGGCTTGAGCGTAGGGGTTTATTCCGACGGCGTTGGTATATTTACCGCACTTAAAGAAGGGCTCAAGGACAAGACCCAGAATAATCTTGAAAAAGCCTACGCGATTGACAAATCATTGGATAAAGGCGGACCCATTCTTGGTCTTGGCCGTTTTTGGCAGAAGGTGCCATGGCCTTACCATGATGAAGATAAAGCCATGGAATACTACCGGGAATTGATGGATAAGGAATATTTCGGCGGGCATGTGGAACATTACATCTATCCGGCGGAAATTCTGATGGACAAATGGGGCAGCAAGCCCAAAAAAGAAGCCCGTTCATTGCTTAAAAAGGCGATTAACTGTCCTCACGCCAGCCCCTATTGGAAAAATCATGCCAGGCAGTTGCTGGAGGATTTGTAAAACAAAAGGTTTAAGGTACAAGGTGAAAGGTGTAAGGTTTAAGGTAATAAGGTACAAGGTGTAAGGTGTAAGGTGTAAGGTATAAGGTTAAAAAAATCAAAAGCTTAGCCATGTAGGACGGATAAACAAAGCGCATTTGTCAATTCCTGATCGGTTTATCGAGATTTGTACAATCAATGTAGTGGAAGGCTTTAGCCTTCCATTGGACGCCGTTTGTCACATCGGCCGCTTCTGCGAATGACGGGCTAAAGCCCGTCTCTACATCGCATCTACCATAAAAGTTACTTTTAGGCTCGGTCCCGGGCCACGGCCGGGGGGGGGCTTCTAAGTAACCTAATCGAATCAACCGTTCCTTTCTGCAAAAATGCCGCGCCAGCGGAATAAATCGCTTTTTACGAAGCCATCAAAATCCATTTTTTCAAAACTCGTCTTGATCCCGGAATCCTTATCCCCTTATAGTAGGTTGAGTAGGGGGATATACAAAAATGATGGTAAATATGGGGAAAAAAACAAAAATCGGAATTATTAGCCTTATTATCCTGTTAATAGGCGTCTATTTTGGCTTAAAAGCCTATGCCGCACATGTGGCGGAGGAAAATATCAACCGGACGGTCAACAGGGCCAGCGGGTTTGTCGATATGGACTATCAGAAGGTCAGCGTGGACCTTTTCGGGTTGGACACCCATATTAAAAACGTACGCATTGCCGGGATCAACCGGAAGCGAGCAGTTAAAATAGACGATATAGTCATATACCGGTTTGATCATCGGGGACGGGTGCCGGGCTCACTTCATGTCGGCTTCAAGGGCATCAACTTGGATCTTGATCAGCTGGGCAAAAATGCGGCCGTTTTAAGAGAGATGGGGTATTCGCATATTAAGGCGGATACGGAACTGGACTATATCTATGACCCGGCGCAGCAAACGTTCGTGATCAATAAATTTCAGACCGGTGCGGCCAAGTTAGGCGATATTACATTGACCGGCCGGATCGCGAATATAAATCTGTCTCCCGCCAGCCTGCCCGTACTTTTGTTTACATTCCCCAATATCCTGTTGAGTCAGGCGGAGCTTACCTATTGCGATCATTCGTTTGTCAACCGGTTATTGGAGCTGGCGGCCCGCAAAAGGGGGCAGACGTATGACGCGTTTATGAAAGAACTGAATGCAAAACTGGAGAACGAGATTGCCGGACATTCGGATCCGTCCCTAAAACAAGGGATTAGGTCGCTTAAACAGTTTTTAAACGATCCGGATACTGTCAGGATATCCATTTCTCCGGATGAACCGGTTTCAATCGGCCGGTTGCAGGACATAAAGGACGGGAATGAATTGATCAAATTACTGAATGCCAAAGTGTTCGTGGACCGGTAAGGGGAATCGGCAATTTATGCACCGGGATTTTTATCTTTCAAAAAATCAGCTTGTCGATATTGCGCGCCGGATGGCGCAAAAAACTATAGAGGGCCTGGAAAAATACGGGGGAGAAATTTCATGCATTCCCACATTTATACCCATACAGAAAATACCCGAATACGGCCGGTTGGTGGCGCTGGAAATTGGCGGGACAAATATTCGCTGCGCTCAGGTTCGTCTGAATAACGCTCGTCTTGTCATTGAAAAGGGGCCGGTAAAAGAAAAGCTGATAAACCATGAGAACCGCCAATTGGATAGGGAGGGTTTTATGGGGCGGTTGGCGGAAATGATTCACTCATTGTCACCGGATAAGAACCTGCCGCTGGGATATTGCTTTTCGTATCCTTCGGAACCGACAAAAGATGGAGATGCCGTCCTGTTAAGATGGACCAAGGAGTTGTATGTCGCTGATACGGTCGGCCGCAAGGTGGGCAAGATGCTGTGCCGGCATTTGCAAAGGGAAAGCTCGGCATGGCAGTGCAGTCGGGTCAGGGTTATAAACGATACGGTGGCGGCAATGTTAGGCGGCATGGCCATGTCCGATGCGGATGCCTTTATCGGGCTTATCGTGGGTACCGGCACCAATATGGCCGTTTTGTTGCCCCCGTCCATGATCCCCAAAATTTCAGGGGATAAACAGGGCGCCTATGCGTTGCCGGTTAACCTGGAATCCGGCAATTTTAATCCGCCGCACCTGACGCATTGGGATGAAAAACTTGACAGGGAAGCTTACAATCCAGGCTGGCAGCGGTTTGAAAAGGCGGTTTCCGGCCAATATCTGGCGAAACTTTTTAAACTAAGGATGCCAGAGAGTGATCTCGATCCCTGCCAGGGGGCGGTCGCTGTTTTTGATAGAGCCTACGGCGCATCGGCTGTATCTGACTCCGAAAGACAGCTGGCAAAGCAGATCGTTGATCGATCAGCCCGGCTGGTTGCCGCCGCTCTTGCCGGTATCATATCCATGATGGTGGAAAAGCGCCCGTTCAAAAAGATTGCCATAACAGCAGAAGGGGGCGTTTTCTGGGGGCATCAGACGTATAAGGAAACTACGGAAAATACGCTGCAGGACTTATTGAGCCGTATGGAGGTGCCGGAGATTGATTTTGAATTTCTGTCGGTTGATCATGCCAACCTACAGGGCATTGCGATCTCCGGGCTATGTGAAGGAGGGTTCAATGAAACCGCTTAAAGCAAAAATATTCACCTATTTTACATTAAACATTAATCCGCCAAATGAGATTCAGATTAATGAATGGCTGGCTGAAAATCCGGATATTGAAATCGTCGACATGCTGCAGTCAGAATCCATGGCGACAAAGGACGGCGAGATTGAGCGCAATTTGAGCATTACCATCCTTTATCGGGAGCCATGATCGTTTTTCATCGATAAAAAAAGGAAGGCTTATGAAACCGGAAGATTTTGAGATCGGTAAGGTATACTTTGAGGGCAGTTTTCTTCACCCGGAATATCCCATCCCGGAGATTGAAACCTGGATTTATGTGGGGATGAACCTGTTCGAAGAAGAAGCGGAGGAAGAAAATGTGTATTTTTTCATCAACCCGCAGAAGTATTATGAAGACGATTTAAGAGACGCCATTGGGGATGATTCGTTTTTTGAGGATATCGACGGCTACTATGTCGTAAAGGAGAGCGACCTGGATGCGATAATGCATATTGACGAGCTGGCTGCCTGGCTGCTTGTTTTAAAGGATGCTGAAAATGCCGACCGGGCTTTTTAAATTTTGAGTACAAGCGCGAGTACGATATGGTTGGGTAAAGGCGCTGAGGCACTATGGCACTGAGGGACTATGGCACTGAGGCACTATGGCACTGCGGCACTGAGGCACTGAGGGATTCATCCGGTTTTGTCATTTCGAGCGATAGCGAGAAATCTTTAACAAACAAGATTCCTCGTCACTTTCGTTCCTCGGAATGACATAAGGGAGAGGATGGCGTTCCTTTCCCTTTTCCCCTTTCCCCTTGTTTCCCTTTCCTCTTGTTCCCCCTTGTCATTCGCTGGCAAAGCTTTCAGCCCGGCTTTTTCTTCTAACCACGTTTTCCAGGTTTATCTCCTTGTGGGTTTCGGCGAAGTCGCCGAAATCACGGGCGGCCAGCTCTGATTTTCCATTCATAATATGATGGTAGCTGTTTCTGATCAGATCAACAATGTTCTCAAGGTAATCCGGGAGGATCGTCAGGGTCGAGTATTGGATCCGTTCGGCACTGGGCATGAGTTCCATGGCAATTGTTTCAACAATTGGATTGCGGGCGGCTTTTAATATGATTTTGCCGTATTCCGTCACCCCTTTCAGGTAGATTTCAAAATCCCTTTCACTTAAACTTTTTTCAAGCTTATCCAGGGCCGTCTTCAGTCCTTTAAGGTCCGATTCAGTGGCATTTTCAGCCGCCTTCGCAAAGGCATACTGATAGATGATATTTACCGTATCGTAAAAATTTAGAATATATTCCGGCGTCAGTTCGGTAACCATGTAGCTGCCCGAGGCCGTCCGCTCCACGAGCCGGTTTTTTTCCAGCATGCGCAGGGCATCCCGCACCGGGCTCCGGCTGACCCCCCATTCCTTGGATATTTTATTCTCGTAAATGATTTCACCGGATTTTAATTCATTGCGAATAATCTGGTCGCCAATAATATGTGCCAGTTGATCCGAAAGGTTGTTACGCGCCAATTGTTCCATATGAATCCCTGCAAGAGAGTGGGTTATTGATATAAGTTTCTAAAATGCGCTCAGGCACCGCCCAATTTCGTTAGATTGACCAAAACCGATTCCCATTTCTGCCAGGCACTGCCGCACAGCAGCCATTGCCGGTCCGTCTGTTGCATCGAGCAAACTGTTCCCCGCCATATCCGTCAGCCTGACCGTCCTGTCCTCCGGAATCCAACCCAGACAGCGGAGCGGCGCCGGGATGTCGAGCCCTTTATATTCGTCATCCCCATAAAGGCGGTTGATAACAAGTCCGGCCTGCCTGTAGCAAACCGCCCGGTCCGCCACGTCAAGAATCGTTTTGGCCACATCCAGCCCTTTTCTGGAGGCGTCCGAAACGAGCAGCAGGTGTGTTACGGTTTTCATTACCCGCCGGTTGACCTGCTCTATGCCGGCTTCCCCGTCAATGACCACGTAATCGAAGTTATCGGCCATTGAAACGAGAATGTCCTTTAGCATGTGGTTGACCTGGCAGTAGCAGCCCTCGTTTTCCGGCCGTCCAATGGCAAGGAATGCCAGATTTCGGCGTTCCGCAATGGCGGCGAACATCTCATAGTCAAGGCTGGCTAAAACCTCTGCCTTGTCTTTTGCTTCGCCTGCCTTTATTCGTTTTATGAGATCGTTTCGGATATCATCCACGGTTTTGGCCACGCTTACGCCTAAGGCGGTGGCAAGCCCTACCGCCGGGTCCGCGTCAATGGCAAGCACCCGGTTTTCCGGATCGGTTAAAAGGAGCTTAACGATCGCAGCGCCGATTGAGGTTTTACCTACTCCGCCTTTGCCGCAAAGGGCGATTATATAGTTGGACGCCTGCTCAGGCATGTACTGCCGCCTTTCGGTTTTCTATGGCTTTTCGCATGGATCTTAGTTCGGCCACACTGCCGCATACATCCCTGTATTCACAGGTGCTGCAGTCAAACGAGAGGCTCTCGGCCATTTTATTCATCGCCCCGATAATTCTTATTGCCCCGTCGGCCACTGTCTTTATTTCAAGGACCGCCTCCCGGCTTTGGGTGATAAAAATAACCTCTGTCGCCTCGATATAGGGGAGGGCGGCTATCTTTTCGATCAAAGCGCCGCCGAGCACTTTAAATGAAAAACCGTTTTTCAGAGCATTTTTGCTGATCCGACTCCATTCGCGCTGGTGCTGGGAGACCCCGCGCATCATATAGCCGTCAAGGTCGATGCCATACCGGAGAAGCTCCATCTCCCGGTACCGTTCAAAACTGTTTGCCTCGTTAAAATCATCTCCTCCCACGATAATGATCCGGCCAAAAGAGATCCGCTGGTCGGCTATATCCGGCAGATCCGGCCCGACAATCGTAATTCGATGATCGAAAACGCTTTTAAGATCATTGGTCCAGAGCAGAAAGGCGGTTGACGCATCGCGGGGATGGCCCAGCTCAACCCCTGTATCGTTTGCCAGAACCAGGGCCCGCCGGTTCGATGACGGCCAATCTGTTTTTCCGGCGTGGTTATATTCGGTTTTTAAGCCATTCTCAAGGGGGCTTTCAAGGAACTGCCGGATCTGTTCAATATGTTTGTCAAACAGGCTCATTAATCGCTTCAACCTTTTCCAGGGCGTAATAGGCGGCGCCCAGCGCTCCGATAATCTGGGGGTCCGTGCCGTCCATGAATTTCAGCGGAAGGCCCAGCGCTTCGGAAAGCGCCTCGAATACCCCTGAATTCTTGGCCACGCCTCCGGTCATTGCCACCTCGGGCGTGACCTCGATGCTTTTCGCAAGCGCGGCCACCCGTTTGGCCATGGCATGATGAAGGGCTTTTATGATGTCCGGTATCGCTTTGCCGTCATTGACAAGGGAGATGACCTCGGACTCGGCAAAAATAACGCACTGGCTGGAAATGGTCAGTTTTTCCGTTGATTGTGCGCCGATTTTACCCATATTTTCCAGGGGCACCTCCAGGGCGTCGGCCATAACCTCCAGGAACCGCCCCGTGCCGGCGGCGCATTTGTCGTTGTAAATATAGCGGGTTACCCGGCCCGTCTCGTCCATTCGCGTGGCTTTGGCATCCTGGCCGCCAATGTCGATAACCATTCGGGCGGCGGGCAGGACGTGAAAGGCGCCTTTGGCATGGCACGAGATCTCGGACTCGGCATGATCGACGAACGGTACCTGCTGCCGGCCGTACCCCGTGCCCACGATGTATTCGATATCATCGAAGTTTAAGCCGGCCGCGTCAAGCGCCTGCTGCATGACCGCATCCGCCGAATCGGACGGCTTGGGCTTGGCCCGGATAACGGCATTTGAAAGCATTTTTTCGTTTTTCAGGATGACGGCTTTTGCCGTCAACGAACCGATGTCACATCCGGCGACTATCATAGACCATCCTTAATAACAAAAGGTTTAGGGTATAAGGTTTAAGGTATAAGGTATAAGGTTCACAGTTCACGGTTCACAGTTCCTTGCTATTTAACGGAATTTGTATAATCTATGTAGCGGAAGGCTTTAGCCTTCTAAGTACTTAATCGTACTCAGTCCCGCGTAAGCGGGACGGTTCTTGTGCTCGTTCTCGTACTCGAATAATTTAAAAACCAATTACGAGTACGAGTAAAAACTTAGTGCCTAAACGCCTCAGTGCCTTTTATCTCTGTCATTCCGAGGAACGAAAGTTTCTCCTTCATGTCATTCCGAGGAACGAAAGTTTCTCCTTCATGTCATTCCGAGGAACGAAAGTTTCTCCTTCATGTCATTCCGAGGAACGAAAGTGACGAGGAATCTTGTTTGTTAAAGATTTCTCGCTATCGCTCGAAATGACAAAACCGGATGAATCGCCTTAGTGCCTTAGTGCCTCAGTGCCTCAGTCCTAACCTATCGCAAAATTATTTTTAGGCCCGATCCCCGAACCGTGGCCCGGCGTTAATTGAATTCCATGCCTTTTGTCCAAGACTCTTTGCTCGAGATGGTTTCATGCGCCATTATCGCCGCCCCGATGGCCCCGGCCATCTGTGGATCGGCCTTTCTGGCTTTTTTGATCCGCACGCCGAGCAGTTTTTCCAACGTGGAGACCACGCCCCGGTTTTTGGCCACTCCGCCGGTCATGAACACATCGTTTTCCGGTTTAACGGAATTGGCCAGTATCGCCACCCGTTTGGCCATGGCGATGTTGATCCCCGCCCCGATATTTTCTATGGATTCTCCTGAATTCAGATATTTGATGACATCCGCCTGCGCCCATACGGTACATGTGGAGGCCAGCGTGATCGGGGACTTGGATTTTCCGGAAAGCGGGCCCAATTCGCTGATATCGAGCCCCAAAACCTTTGCCATGACCTCCAGGAAACGGCCGGTGCCGGATGCACATTTGTCATTGGCGGCAAACCGCTCCACATGCCCGTCTGGATCCAGTTTCATGGCTTTGCAATCCTGGCCCCCGATATCAATGACCGTGCGGGCGGACGGCAGAAGCCACCTGGCGCCTTTGCCATGGCAGGAAATCTCGGAGACGGCCGCATCGGCAAACGCCATTTTTTCCCGCCCGTATCCCGTTCCGACGCAACAGGCGATATCCCCAATTGACAGCCCGGCCGCTTCCAGTGCCCCGTTAATAGCAGCGTCAGCCGAGTCCTCGGGCCGCGGCTTGGATTTCAGGATAAAGCTTCCGATGATTTTGTTGTTTCTCATGATTACGGCTTTGGAGGTCAGCGACCCCACATCACATCCGGCAACGATGCTCATAGCAGACCTCTTACGGTAAAAAATTCATCCAGACGCTCTTTTGAAGCCTCCCAGGATTCCACCCGGTCGTCAAAGGCGTCATCATACATGATATGAACCGGTATGCCCTGTTTCTCAATATCCCGTGCAAACGGTTTGACCATGCCCCACGTGTTGCGGCATCCCGACGTTCCATTATATATAATACAATCCGCATTGTAGAGCCTGGCCAAAGCCAGGCATTCATCAAGCCACATCCCGTGCTGGTCATACGGGCCCCGTATGGAGCGCACCATGGGAAGCCTTGCGTTCATCTGAGCCACCGTCTCCAGCATGGCCTCGGGGCTTGAGGTATCAACGCCGTAGCAGGAGCCTTCAAGGGACTGGCAGTATGGGTTGTTGTCCCGGAAATTGCGGGTCAAAATCGATCCGGTATTGGCGATCCCGCGCTCTTCCAGGTAGTTGTAAAAATTCATGTCCACCGTGTAATGATCGATATAGCACATCAACACCCGGAGCCTCTCCACGCCGGCCTTTAATCCCGGAACGCCCGCCTTCATGCGCTTTTGGGCTTCATTCCGGAGTTTCTCCAGCATGCGGGTATACTCCGGGTGGCCGGCAAAGCAGAACCTGCCGGCGTAAATCATGAGGGTGTAAATCGGGGGGATCGGCGTGGGGACCAGCAGGAGCATGTCTTCTAAGTCCGCGGTAATCGCGTCCTGGGCTTCCATCTCTTTTAGGTAGGATTCGAGCCGGTCATAGCTGAATTTTTTACCGGTTTGTTTTTCAAGAAACCCGATCATGGCCTTGAAGTCTTCAACATGGTAGGCCTGGCTGCGTTCATCGCCGATCGTGCTCGGATAGTTCAGCTGGAAAAACGGCTTATCCAAATATTCGGCGGCAAAGGCGAATGCAGTGGCGTTGGTATCGCAAACGCCCGGAGAATCGCATACGATAAAATCTATGGTCTCTCCAAGGCCGGCCAGATAGGCACCCAGTGAGCCGCGCTGGGCTGAGCATGAGGTCTCCGGCATCCCCACCTCGCATCCATAATCCATATAGTCAAACATGCCCCGTTTCCAAACCATGGCCCCGACAGCGGTCAATACTTCAAATGTCAATGGGACCAGGCCCATGGCATAGAAGATAAGGGGCGTGCTGCAGAATGTCGTGGCGACGATTTTTTTCCCCTGGTCATGGGCGGTGGTGATATTTTTGTAATAATGGGAAAGCATTTTCAAAAACTGAACGCCGGGCGGCCCTGTTTCAAGGAGGGCGCCAAGCGCATATCGGAAGTAGGGGATGTAGCGAAAGCTAAGGTCGGCTTCTTTTTGACTGCCGGCCGGTAATTTGGCGGCCGCCTCCGTTATGCTGCCCATCATCCAGTCGTAGTTGTATTCTTTGACTTCAGCCCGCATGTTATTCCTTTAACCAATGGTTTTTTAATAGCCCCTGTAGCGACGGGCTTCAGCCCGTCATTTACTGGAAGGCTAAAGCCTTCCGCTACATGGATTGTACAAGTTTTTGAGAGCCCTTGTAGCGGCGGGCTTCAGCCCGCCACCTGCCTGGCTCGACGCCGGCCGATCCTTTCAAGAAAGGCGTTGATCCTTAGTTTCAGCCGGCCCTTATCAATCATTGGGCCGTATTCGCGCTCAACCCGTAAACAGGGGATGCCAAGTGCCTCTAGATCCCTTTCAAACAGGGCATTTTCCGCGCCGTGCAAATCGCAGAACCGGATATTCTGCATAATGACGCCGTCAACCCTTGCTTTCTCTATTTTTTGTTTCAACAGGGCCAGCCGTTGCTTATACTTTCCGTACATCCGGGGACATATGGACTCCCCAAGATAGTGGTCGGCCAGCGCTTTTATGGGGTCCCCGGTTTCATCCACCGGCCGGCCCTCTCCCCGGACGCCGAAACAAAGGTTTTCGGAAACCACCAGAGCCCCGCTTTGGGATTCGATCAGTTTAATCAGCTCAAGGTCGTCGCTGATGCTGCCGATCAGCATGACGCGTTTTTGCACGTTATCAAGCGGCGGTTTTTCCTCAAGCGCCTCAAGCCATGCGGCCATTTGTTCCGTGAATTCATTGCGCGGCATCACGCTCCCGGCGATGGTTGCGGAAAACACATCAGCGCCGGAGACCACCGGGTTTATATCCGCCCGCATGGATTCAACGGCCTCGAGCATCCGGCGGCCCTTATTATATTCGGCAATTGACGCGCGCAGTTTTTCATCGGTGACTTCAACGCCGAAGTAGCCCTCAACTTCGGCAATCAGGTACTCAATCTCTTCAATAAACCAGTCCATCCCGTGGTCTTCGGATTTATGGGGCACGTCAAAATAGTAATAAAACCCCGGCAGCACGCCTTCATAATCCTCCCCCGCCTTTCGCCAGCATTCATCCAGCCGGCGCATGGAATCGCAGCCGGGTGTGATGATCGCGCCGTCGATGAATTTATACATCCCCTTGCCGACAAGCTGCAGCAGGCATTTCGGGAAGCTGCAGATAAACGGTCCGAAATAGACGTCTCCGATATCCATGCCGTCTGTTTCTATGCCCCTCAGGCGCAGGGGAAGGATGCCAACCGCGTGAAAAATTTCAGCCGGGAGATAGGAGCATGTGTATCCGACAACCGGTTTGCCCTGCGCTTTCCAGTCAAGAAGGGGCTGGGGTTGAATCCGGGCGGCAACATCTTTGAAAACCTGCATGGATTAGACCTCCACTGTTGTGAGCAGATCGGCTAAGGCCTCCCGGGCCCGGGCGGCCTCATCTTCAAACTCATCGTCTTCAGGCTTCAGAACCTCGCAAACCCAGCACACCAGGTTGGGCACAACGGCACGGGCGGCCGGTTTGAGTCCATCGCCTGCGTCTTCCAGCAGGTTGCGGGCGGCATCGGCGAGTTCATCCAGATCAACGGCATCGGCGAACTGCCGGATAACCGCGGCGCCGGCCTCGGGCTGGGAGTCATAGAGGCGGTTGATCAGGCCGAGCAGCCGGTTGAAAGCCTCTGCCGCCCCCTGGATGTCGTA
>JAGYOX010000007.1 GCA_018399235.1 Desulfobacterales bacterium
CGTCAATTCCTGATCGGTTTATCGAGATTTGTACAATCAATGTAGCGGAAGGCTTTAGCCTTCCAGTGGACGCGGTTTGTCACATCGGCCGCTTCTGCGAATGACGGGCTAAAGCCCGTCTCTACATCGAATTTACCATAAAAGTTACTTTTAGGTTCGGTCCCGGGCCGCGGCCGGGGGGTTACTTCATATTAAATATTAATAACATTTCTTCCCCTACCCTCACAATTTTTATAAATAAATATTTCCATTGCCTTTTCAAAGAGTTTTATCCTTTCCCGGTTTCATCAAAACTTGTTTAAAGACAAAACCTCCTTATATTTTTAATTTAACTTGACACTTGAAAAATTTTTATGGCAGTTAAAGTATTTTATGTTTGATCGGGCAAACACGACCCGATCTTTTGCGGAGGTAACCGGTGAATCATCATTTCCCAAAAATAACCTTATCCTATGGCATATTTATCTTACTTATTTTGGGTACGATTTTTACATTTTCCATACTGGTCGCATGTCCGGTTAGCAGAGAGGACTGTAACGATCAGCGTGAACCCGTTGTATTTCCTCATGATATGCATATGGGGCATAATGACTGCCTGGATTGCCACCATATATATGACAAAGAACACAATAATATCCTGAACCCCATGGAGCTATATGCCGGCAACCCACATGTCAAATGCGCATCCTGCCATAGCGCCGAAAGCAAAATAAAGCTTCAGGAGGCATTCCATCTGCAATGCATCGGTTGCCATTTCAATACCGGCCGGATTGATCGTCCCGGCGGACCGAACCTTTGTGGTGAATGTCATAAAAATAATAAAGGATCTTCAGACTTTGATATGATACTCGGAGAATCAAATGATTAAAGCCAAACCAAAGCCGCTGGATGAGATCCTTGAGTATATTCAGCCCTATGAAAACATTCTGATCGTCGGATGCGGCGGCTGTGTCTCCGTCTGTCTGGCCGGGGGGCAGAAAGAAGTCAATATTTTGATAACTGAACTTGAATTCGCATTGCGGGATACTCAATCGAACAAACAATTCAAAGGCTACACAGTTGAAAGACAATGCAATGAGGCATTTCTGACAGAAATCGACGAATTTGCAGAAGAAACCGACTGCATGCTTTCAATGGCCTGTGGCGCAGGCATCCAACTGCTTGCTGAGCGATATCCACATATCCCGGTATTCCCAGCGGTCAATACGATTGCCATCGGGGTGGACAGGGATATCGGTCTTTACGAGGAACGATGTCGCGCCTGCGGCGAATGCGTCCTGGCCTATACCGCCGGGATTTGTCCGGTTACCCGCTGTGCCAAGGGTCTTTTCAATGGCCCCTGTGGCGGCACGCAAGGCGACAAATGTGAAATTAGCCCGGAGATCCCCTGCGCCTGGTGTGAAATATATGAAAGGCTCAAGGCCCAGAACCGGCTTGAGGATATCCTAAAAATTCGTAAACCAATGGAATGGCGAGATCAAATCCAGCGTAAATTCGTCCAGAAGGGCTATGAAAAACGCTATCTAAAGGAAGACTGAACGATATGACATTTCAAGACCAGATCCTATATATCGTTCAGGGGCCAATTGTCTGGATAGCGTTTATGATCTTTGTGGCGGGGATAATCGGTCAAACCTTTCGGCTGTCCCGAATGATTCGCAAAAACCAACCCCTAAGAATTAGTGATAGCGCAAAAACGGTTAAAAACAAAAAAAAAGAGCGTTGGCAGCGATGGATGCACCACATCGGACAGGTTAAAACCACAATGATAGGCACCAGCCCTTTCCTGACAACGGTCAGCATTATTTTTCATATCTGTCTGTTTATCACCCCGATATTCCTGATGGGGCACAATGTGCTGCTGAAAGCGGCGATAGGCTTGTCGCTCCCGTCTTTTTCGGAACCCGTTTCAGACATCCTGACCCTGATTGTTTTGTTCTGCGGGCTGTTTTTTCTTCTCCGCCGGCTGCTGCTCAGACGGGTGCGGATAATTACAACGCCTTATGATATTTTGCTGCTTCTTGTTGTTGTTTTTCCGTTTTTTACCGGCTTTCTTGCCCACCATCATCTGCTGCTCAATTACAAGCTAATGATTATGCTTCATATAATCTCCGGTGAATTGATTCTGATCATGATCCCGTTTTCAAAATTCTTTCACATGATTTTTTTCTTTTTCGGCCGGTTTTTGATTGTCAACGAATACAGCTTAGGCCTGCCGAAACGAAACTGGCAATTCCAAACCCGTGAGTAGAACTGGAGATGGCTAAAAAAAATATCGATACAGCACCAATTCAAAAAATCCTTAAAAAAAACAAACGGGAAATCAAACTGGGATTGAAAGTTTGTGCGCACTGCAGCTTGTGCGCGGAAAGCTGTTTTCTATACCAAGCCACTAAAGATCCCAAATACATGCCCTCGTATAAATTCATCAATTCCATCGGCCGGTTATACCGAAAAAATGGAAAGCTCAGCCGCGGGGAGATGACAAAAATCCGGGACATTGTATGGCATGACTGCGTGCTATGCTCCCGCTGTTACTGCCCGTTCGGCATTAATATCCCGTCGCTTATCGCGCTGGCACGCCAGGCCTGCCGAACGCAGGACTTGTACCGGGAATATGACAAGGAACCCACCGAGGGATGAATGGTTCTAAATAGCTTAACGGTATAAGGTACAAGGTATAAGGTGTAAAGGGTAATACCAAAGATTTCAGTGTCCTGGCTTGCACTCAAAAAGTCTGGCGTGTTCGCATTTAGAAGTGTTTCCCCCAGACCCGCAACTCGGGACCAAGCCTAAAAGTAACTTATGTGATAGGTTAACTAACATTTTGATTTTTTTAACCTTATACCCTAAACCTTAAACCTTGTACCGTGAAGTTACTTAGAAAGCAAATATTTCCTGACAACTGACACCTATTATGTATCCACCGCCCATTCCCGAAAATTCTTCAACTGCGGAAAATACAGCATCAGACGGATTGGCCGATTTTCCCTCGCGCCTATCATTTGGGCATATCGTTCCATCTGTTCCCGGTACCTCTCTTTTTCCCGGTCCAAAAAATCCTCTACCGCACCTCCGCTATGGACACTGCTTTTATAGTCTATAATCCATCTCACGCCATGATCATCGATAAACGTACGGTCAATAACAATGTTTACGGTTTTTCCGTTGATACTGCCCGTGAGGCCATATTCGCAAGCCTCTGACTGCTGCCGCGACAAAATCCAACGACCCGTTGGATCATCCAATGTTTGGACCAAGGCGGATTTTACCTGGGCTACCCCTTCATCCAGCATTTCTTCGCTGATTCCGGATCGTTCAAGCTGCCGGTAAATCCTTTGCCCCATGGCATCCACCCGTTCTTGAGACCAATTGTCAATGCCGTCTTCACAGATCATTCGCAGCCAGCGGTGAACAACACTTCCAATACGGCGCACCGCCTCCCCGGCCCAGTCAAATGGCGGCGTTTGTGCTTCAGGCAACAAGCTGCCGCAATCATGGTCAACAAAAGCCTCCAGCCCCGCTGGTGGGCTCGGAGGCTGCCAACTTGCAGCCAACCGCCTGATATACGCTACCAATGGCCGCCTCCCCCCATCGATTTGGGCTTCATTAGCCGATGGGGCCGAAGCGCCCTGATTTCTACAGGCGTCTTTAAAAATATCGAAAACTACAGGCCACAAGGGGTAAAGAAGCGAATTGGCATCCGGTTTGCTTAATGTTCCGGGTTCAGCACCGGTTTTTGCACCGCCCAAAAGGTGCAGCCGTTTTTTCGCCCGGGTCACGGCTACATATAGCAGCCGACAGTCCTCGTATGCCCGCTTTTTTTTCTCAAACTGCCTGATATATTCATAGGTTTTACCGCTCTGACGGCCGGACTCGGCAATAGGGGCCAGGATAAGATCGTTTCCGGAGCCGCCTGATCGTTCAAGCCACAATAACAGACGGGATATTTCAGCCGGCGGGTATTTGTCAAGGCCCGGCAGAATTACCGTATCAAACTCAAGCCCCTTGGCCTTATGGATGGTCATAACCTGTAGCTTCTGATCCGCTTCCGGGTCCGGACGGGCGAACAAGGCGGCCGCTTTTGATTCAAACGCCGGAATATCGTTTAAAACCCCTCTGCCGATCTCTTCGCCCAAAAAATTCAGATAGGCCTTGGCATCCTCGAAATCAGCCGCTGAAAAACAGCATGCCGGCCCGCCCAGCGACAGCCAGGACCCCTCCACCAGCCGTCTGAGCGATCGGCGTTCCCGGTTTAAAAACCTCGGTATCAGGATATCCCGGCACCACACCGCCCGAGCTCGACCGTCTTTGCTTAACCGATTGATACGGGCGGCATCATTTAAAAGGTCCACAACGGATGATCCGGGCGCATCACCTGTCAGAAGATGCAGATCATGAAGAGACATGCCGCACCAGGGCGCCCGTAGCACCGCCAGCCAGGCAATCCGGTCATACGGATGGGAAAGAACGCGGGTCAATGATAAAAGGTCCTGAATCACCGGCCGATTTTTTAAAGATTCAATCTCAACCGCCGTAAACGAAACCCCTTTTGATTTCAAGTGTTTTAAGATTGTTTCCAGATGCGGCCGGCTTCGAACCAGAATGGCGATACTCCCCTCGGGGTCCTCGTTTCGCGCCTCCCTGATGCAGTCAAGCACGGTTTGCGCCTCTTGGTCCCGGTCCGGAGGGATAGACGGATGTATTCGTACCGCCGGTTCCGACGCTTTCGGAAGCGCGGGTTCGGCCGGAGAATAGGCCACCGCACCAACGGACGCTTCGTTTTCCGGGGACATAATCAATGGAAAACCCTCATTAAGCCAGTCGACAATGCCCTGCTGAGAACGAAAATTAACCCTAAGGGCAAGCGGATGCAGTTCTATCTGCCCCAGGCCCTCCTTCCATGCCTTGATGAACAGCCCGACCTCGGCTTCCCGGAAGCCGTATATGGACTGCATGGGATCGCCCACCGCAAAAAAAGTCCGTCCGTCCCCCGGCTGCCAACCCATGGTCATTTTTTCCAAGAGCTCAAACTGGGTAATACTGGTATCCTGGAACTCATCAATCATAATATGCTGAATCCGGTAATCCATGGAAAGGGCCAGATCGGTGGGGTTATCCGGCGTCCCCAGCGCTTGGGAGGCGCTTATGGAGACTTCGGCGAAATCCATTTTGCCGGCAGACTGGAAAACCAGAGATAGATGGGCTACTGCAAGACGAAGGATTTCAGAAAGGGCCTGCATTATTTTCCATTCAGCTTCACTATATGCCGGAGTGGGCAGACAGCGCAGGGCATTTAATCGCCCGACCAAACCAGGATCAGCTTCCAGCTCGCCGATCAATACCTTAAAAGCCTTTTTTTTACCCTCATACAGGTTTTTTAAAACTTCGTTATTTTTCACGCTGCTGGGTGCCGGGAACCCAATGTTTTTGTCGGACCGGCGGCGAAAAGTTCCATCTTTGGTTAACAGCAGTTCGCACAGCCCCAGCCATTTCTCAAGGGCTTCCGGCCGGGCCTCTGGCAGTTCATCAAGATCCCTGCAGAAAATGATAGGCGAGTCTGCATCAATATCCGCCAAGTTGCCTGCGGCAAAGCATACCAGATCTAACAAATCTGCAATCAATGCTTCCGGGAACCTCTGTCTTACAGCCTCCAACGTTTCTTTGATAACTCTTTTCAAAGCATCTTCAAGATGCCGACGCTGTTTTTCGGGCGTTTCCGGGGTGGCAATATGCCGGAGCCACTGATCCCGCCTGGCCAGCATTTCAGCGATTAACTGTTCGACTTTCTCCAGTTGGTTATCCAGATGCCGGATCAATACCTCCACGGCCGGCGACCACCTTGATCCGGTTTCGATTTCGGCCACTGTCTCGCGCGCCGCCTGTAAGTAAAAATCCTGCGGGTCCTCTGATATTTCCGGCGGTGCCCCCAAGCGGGAAAGATACGGCATCTGGCGGGTCATGGCGGCGCATAAGGCATCAATGGTTTGAATCCTGAGCCGGCTCGGATTTTCCGTCAGATGCCAGGCCTTACGGTTATCCTGTTCCCTTGCGGCCATGGCCAGTATCCATGTCCGATATTCATGCGGATGCTGCGGCGGATTTGAATTTCGGGCGCTTTCTAAGGCATTCAGGATGCGGGTCCGCATTTCTGCGGCCGCCTTGCGGGTAAATGTAATCGCCACAATTTCTTCCGGCGCATTAACCCCGCCAAGCAGCCGGAGGAATCGCTGGATCAGAAGCTCGGTTTTTCCCGATCCCGCCGGGGCCTGTACAATAAATGAAAGTTCAGGATTAATCGCGGCTTCCCGTTCCCTGGCGTCTGCAACAGGCATATTAGCGCTCTCCTTCACCGTCCGACTCCAGCATATCTGCTTCATTGATGCGACATATGGGCCCGAAATCGCAATACCTGCAGCTTAAACGAATGTTCGCCGGGGATACGGCGGCATAACCGGACTTAATCTCCTTGCCCAAATCTTCCAGCTGACCCCGCCATTGCGAAAGCATATCTTCAATCGAGGCATAATCCCCGGCATGCCGTTTATCGGATTTAACCGTCCGGACACCCGGCGCAATGGCTTCGTCATCTGCGATCCCTATGAACCTGGACTCACCCTTACGGACCTGAGCGAACAAGATGGCGGCTACCGGCTCATCAAGACTTATGGCGTAGAGCGGTAACTGGGGTTCTGCCATGCGATCCGTAAACCAGTCCTTTAGGCTGGGTGTGCCGGTTTTGTAGTCGATAAGTACCAGCCGGTCATCCGGCAGTTTGTCAATGCGGTCCGCAAATGTGTTTAAGTCAAAGCCGCAGAGGGCTACGGGGAGAGCCGTTTCCCGCCCCTTAACAACAAAAGGGGCGCGCCTCCGCTCTTGTTCCATCCATTCCGCAATCAGGGCAATCAAACGCTCCGTTTCCAAGGCGGTAAACCGCTTTGTAAAAGTGCGCGGCTTTAATGCCGCCATCTCGCCTATTGTAGATTTTACCGCATTTTCAATTATTAATGACAATTCCTTTTCCGTCATTTCAACCAACGCCGCATGCGCACCCAGATCTTCCCATACCAGCTGCAGCGCCCGGTGAATCAGAATGCCCCGTTCCATCGCATTTAATCCGTGAGCCGGGGTTTCCAGAGCCTCGGCCCCGAGCCGGTACCTGACAAATGCCTTGAACGGGCATTCAGCCTGGGCTTTTAACAAACCTGTGCCGCCCCTAACGAATTCTCCATCAGCCACGGCCGGCCCGTGATGGTCGGCTATTCGATCATATGCCGCAGAGGTCAAAAATTTTTGCCAGAATTGATATGTTGAATCTTTTTCAAAGGCTGGCGTCTCTAATGGAAACCGCTCAATCAATGGACTCGGAAAAAGCTCGGCTTCCCCCTCCCGGCTGGGATAGCTCAGGATAACCTCGGGCGCGCAGGCAAGCAACCGGTCAGTAATTTTGCGGGCATATTCAAGCTCCCATTCCGACGATGAATGCAAAATATGGTTTTCGCGCTGCAGCCATATGGGGAGCAAGGGGTTGGGCCGGGGCGGAGGCGGCCAGTTTTCATTATGCAGCCCCATAATCCATACGGCATCGAACGACTCTCCGGCCGACTCCAGAACGCCCATCACCTGCACCGGAAGATCGCCCGTTTCCGGCTGAAAGGGGGTATCGGATAGTATCCGCTTTAAAATTAGCACTGCCCCCTGATGGGAAATCTGGCCGGCAACCCGGTCCATGGCAGCCAACCGGACAAGAACATCCTGCCATGCGTCAAACGTCTGATATTCCGCACTTGAAAGCGTCCGATCCCCCGGCCACCCAATATCTGCCATCATATTGGCAAATAGCCCCGCCCAACCGGAAGGGGGCTGGCGAGCGGGATAACTTTCTATAGCTGTCTTAAGTCCCTTAATCTGCCGACAAAGCAGATCACAACCCATTCTTTCCGCCGCTTTTATCAGATGATTCATTGCGATCTCAGTCTCGCCGAGTTTCCGAAGTTCGGCATCAAGACGGCTCCGGGCCGTCATCTCCGGACGTGACCCGCCCAAAAACGGTGACCGGATCAATCTGCCGGTTTCTTCAACGGGAATGGCGGATCCGGCATTTTCCAGGACTGCCAAAGCCGTCCGGATCATCGGATAATCGATTAACGGCGGGCCCAGTGAGAGGTTATAAATCCGTTCAGAACTGTCATCTACTGAATAAACAAGGGCAGGGTGAAGAATATCATCAAAAATTGGAATCAATTGATGCCGAAGGGCCTGCAGGTCCGGAACAATAATACCAATGCGCTTTTGTGAATCCTTTGTAAGATGCTGCCTCACCCAACGGGCGGCATGAAGCATTTCAGACTCTGCATCCGGCAGATTGTATCGCTTCACACGGCCGGAATTTTCCGGGAATGCGACCATAGAAACCGTTTTGCCCGTTGACCGGATCGCTGAGAGGAGCGCTTCCATTTGGGGGGATATATTGTCGAAACCGGCAAACATGATCGGATCAGGCAAAATAATATTTCCCTGCCTGATTCCCGATGCCACAAAATCAGGCAGACGGGCGGATTCCAGCCAATTCTCAGACATACACCGACTGATAAAGCGATCAGCCCAATCCATGAATGCTTCTGTGTCCGGCGACGGCGCTTGGCCGAGCATCTTATTATCCAGACGCCATTGCTGACAGACGGCCCAAGCCTGCTGGGCGGTTTTTGCGGTAGCCTGGGTCTGGAGCAGATCCCTGCCATAATCGGATTCGCCTATAACAGCTTCCCAAAGCCATAGCTCCTGAACCGGCGAAAGAAGTTCCGGAGGGTCGCCTACGGCCTCCGGGTCCGGATTCAAAAACAGGGAATCATAAAGTTTTTCAAGCCAGACCGAATACGGAAGGATTTCCGGCGTCTCCCACACAGCAAGCCCCGCCGCCATTTTTTGGGTTGCATATTCGCTTGCCAGGCGCCGGGATAGCCGGCGGTTGACCGTAACCAGCGCGGCCCCGTTGTCAATTTGTTCCAGAACGGCGGAATACGGAATCTGCTGATAAGCTGTCATTTAAATATGCATCGAAGTTCACGGTTCAAAGTTCACGGTTCAAAGTTTATGGTTTATGAACAAGGCTTGCGGTCTCTAATTTTCTGCTTGGCTTTTGACATATTAGGTTTCATACATTTCAAGAAGAGACGGAATGAATTTATGATGGGATCCGGGAAACGGATACCGGCTAAGCGCTTTTGGAAGAACCCATCGATGAGCGATCGGTCCGTTTCTCCTGACCCGTCCGTCATTATACCGGCAGAGAAAAACATCTGCGATTATCTTAAAATGCGTATACGCATGCCGGATTCTTGTCAACCGGGAATCAATGGTGACGGCAAGTCCGACTGTCTGCTCAATATTGCGGGCACAGGCGGATGACGCAGATTCTCCGCTATGCCGGGCGCCTCCTGGAAACTCCCACAGCCCTCCGAGCATACCCTCATAGGGACGCTGTACAATTAAAAATTTTCGGTCCTTGGCAATCACACCGATCGTCATACGGTACTCCGGCACCCGCGTCTTTTTTATCCGTACGGGGTATTTTGATATCCGATCGTTTGCAAAGGCCCGACACCAATTGCTTACCGGACACACCTCACATTTCGGATTTCGGGGTTTGCACACCAGCGCCCCCAATTCCATCACCGCCTGGTTGAAGTTCCCTGGGGCTTTCCTGTCAAGCATCACGCCTGCAACTGCCTGAAAGGCTTTATAGGACGCAGACCGGTTCACCGGGGTATTGATTTCAAAAAGACGGGAGAACACCCGTTTGACATTGCCGTCAACCATTGGATGGGGTTTTTCAAAGGCGATACTCAAAACTGCTGCGGCAATATAGTCTCCCACTCCGGGGAGTTGTCTAAAATGCGCCCATTCACTGGGGACTCTGCCCTGCTCGTGGGCAACCAACCGGCGGGCCGCTATGTGCAAATTTCTAGCGCGGGCATAGTATCCGAGCCCTTCCCAGCATTTGAGCACATCCTGAACATCGGCCGCCGCCAAGTGAAAAATATCCGGAAATTGGGTCAGAAACCGCTTATAATAAGAAATTACAGTAACTACCTGGGTCTGCTGCAGCATAATTTCTGAAACCCAGATGTGATACGGATCCTTTGTTTTCCGCCACGGGAGAACGCGCTGGTTAGCTGAGAACCAAGAAACCAAGGCTTTTCGAACCGCCATCTTTTCTTCTGTTGGAATTTCAAATACAGATGATTTTTCCATCATATCCGGTCTTGTTCAGAAACCAATAATCAATTGTTGACGACGGCCTAAAAATCCGTATAGGTAATTAGGACGGCCCAGGTTGATTTTTCTGTCCGCTTTAATTATAAGAATTTAAATATATAATAAATTGACAGCTTAAGAAAATTATAAAATTAACTTAATGAGTAATCATTCAAACGCAAACACATCCCCGAAAAGCCCCAAATCCGACTTGATCGCGGATTGGGAGCATCTGTTCAAAGTCTTTCTCAGGCCGGAAGACAACGCCTCGCGTGTAACGCTTGTCAAATACATGGAACAGATATTGTTTGGTCTACATGATTTCCTAAAAAAACACGTCGGGATCACGGAAGCCAAAAGTTTAAAGGAGCTCTCGGAACGGTTTACCGATACAGTCATCAATGAAAATCCGGAAAAAAAGCTTGCTGAGGTTATCACCTGCGTCATCGATGAAATCGCGCCGCAGGCGGTTAATGTCGCATCCCCCTATTTCGTGGGACACATGACCTCGGCCATCCCCTTTTTCATGGTTCACTTAAAAACCATCGTGTCGGCCCTGAATCAGAATGTCGTAAAACTCGAGACCTCCAAGGTGGTTTCCATCATAGAAAAACAGGTAATCGCCAAAATCCACAGAATGATCTACGAAAACAGCGAGGCCTTTTACCGGACGCATGTGCAAAATACTGAAACAACCCTTGGGGCGTTTGTGGAAGGCGGGACCAGCGCCAACCTGACCGCTTTCTGGGTGGCAAGAAACGCCAGGTTTGCCCCTAAGGAAGGTTTTGAAGGGGTAGAAAGCGATGGCATGGCGGCGGCTTATAAGGCCTACAACGTTGACCGGGCGGTCATTCTGGTGTCCCGGCTGGGGCATTATTCCCTCAGAAAAGCTGCCGGCCTACTTGGCCTCGGCAATAAGAGCATTATCCCCATCGGCACGGATGAGAAAAACAAGTTAGATCTCAATGCGCTTCGGCAAAAAATCCATGATATTGAAAACGGCCCCGAAAAAACGTGTATTCTTGCAATTGTAGGAATTGCAGGGGCGACTGAAACCGGCACAATCGATCCCCTTGAGGAAATAGCTGAAGTCTGCGCCGAGCATAATATCCATTTTCATGTGGATGCCGCCTGGGGAGGGCCAACGCTTTTTTCAAATAGTTACAGGCACTTGCTAAAAGGTATTAAACAAGCCGATTCTGTTACCATTGACGGGCATAAACAATTCTACATGCCCATGAGCTGCGGCATGATTTACTTTAAAAATCCGGTAATCATGGATGTCATTGCCTACTATGCCAACTATGTGAACCGTCGCGGCTCGGTGGATTTGGGGATTAAATCCCTTTCCGGGTCAAGGGAGGCCAATTCTCTGATTCTGGATAGCGCCTTGAAAATCATGGGGACCAAAGGCTATGAGCTACTGATCAATCACGGCATTGAAACCGCCGCCGCATTTGCCGAAGAAATCTCGCGGAGAGAAAACTTCCAACTGATAACGGCACCAGAGCTCAACATTTTGACCTACCGTTTATGCCCATCGGAGCTACAGCAAAAATTAAGCTTCGATGATGCGCAGATTCGCCAACGCGTCAATAAACAACTGAATTCGATTAACCGTGATTTGCAGCGCCTCCAGCGGGAGTCAGGCTGGAGTTTCGTCTCCAGGACGAGTCTTAAATTTGGTCAGGATCATTCGAACTGCATTGTTGTTTTAAGGGCGGTGATTATGAATCCCATGACCACCATTTCAATATTAAAGGATATCCTTGACGAACAGGAAGAGATCTATAGAAATTACTTGGCCGGCAAGTTTTAAAAGCCTGTTTGCAAAGCCTTTCTTTTGTTTAATTTCCGTGTCAGGCGATTTGTTCTCTTACCGCCCCGCGCCCCGCTTCAAAAGCTTTTAGATTGGTGTCCAGAAAAGCCTTTTTCGTCGTTTCCCTGATGGCATCTTCCACGCTCACAGGGGTCACCGGCAAAATATCGGTTTCGATCAGCGCCCCCAAGAGCACCATATTCACTGATAGTTCGTTTCCAGCTGCCTTGGCAAGGGCTTTCGCATCCAGGGGAATCAGTTGGCCCACCTTGGATTTCAGCTGCTGAACAATCGTATCAATGTCCGGATATTTGCCTTTGCCAATAGACGCTGTAAAAGGCGGCAGGGCAGAGATATTGGTGATCACCACTGTCCGGGAATTGCACTTCTTAATGGCCCGAAGCGCCTCCAGTGGCTCGAAACTTAACAGGATGTCGGCTTCCCCATCCGAAATAATTGTGCTTACGGCATCTCCAAACACCATGGCGGATTCGACCACACCGCCGCGCTGGGCCATCCCGTGAATTTCACTCATCCGGACGGGGACATCGAGTCGACACGCCGCCTCGCCCAGCACTTTTGAAGCCAAAAGGTTTCCCTGGCCCCCCACTGCAACGATGATCAAGCGTTTAATATCCATATGTTTATCCAATCAAATAGTTGTTCTGATAGTTCCCGTAAAAAATCGTTTATGGCGGGAAAGCCATCATTTTTGTTTAAATGGCAAAATAGCGTGCTCCGGGCAAATCTGGGCGCAGACACCACAGCCGGTGCAAAGCGTCGAATTGATCCGCACCCGATCGTTTTCAACATAAAACGCCGGACATCCCAATTCATTGATGCATAGCCGGTGGTTTTTGCATCGATCGCTAACATAAAAGGGCCGTCCCACCGAACGCTTAAAACTTTTGTCAAACAGTGTGCAATTCTGGCGGGCAATAATGACGGAAACCCCGTCATGAGAAATCGCCTCCTTGACGGCGACAATGCTTTTCTTCACATTATAGGGTTTTATGACGCTGACATGCTCAACCCCGATTCCACGAACTACTGATTCGATAGAAACCTGCTGATAACCGGGATAATTCAATCCCTCCATATCCACGCCCGGATGCGGCTGGTGGCCTGTCATGGCGGTTGTCTGGTTGTCAAGGATGACAAGAGTCAGATCATGACGGTGAAACACCGCATTGATAAGCCCTGGAATCCCGGAATGGAAAAATGTGGAATCCCCGATAAAACCGATGACCTTTTTGCCGGTGGCTTTTGAAAATCCGCAGGATGTGCCGACAGAGGAGCCCATACAAATGAGAAAATCCCCGTTTGACAGCGGGGGCAAAAAACCCAGGGTATAACAGCCGATATCCGTCGGCCGGATGGTCTCCATCCCTTCCGCGGCTTTATTCACCGCATAAAACGTGGCCCTGTGTGAACACCCGGCACACAAATTCGGGGGGCGTTGCGGCAAATCAGGGATATCAGAAACATCCGCGGGCATTTCTGCCTCGTATGGGACTCCAAAATATGCAGCAATGCACTTGCGGACCATGGCCGGATCAAATTCAAACAGCCGGGAAAAAAGCGCCGGGTCTTTCCCCCTGATTGAAAGTGTCAGGTTGGCCTCCTGGGCCAAGGCTTTCACAGCCTCTTCCATGTAGGGCTCACCTTCCTCCACGATCAGGGCTTTTTCGCATTTAGATAAAAAGGACTTGATCAATTGCCCCGGCATAGGATGGGAAAACCCAATCCGCAGGATTCTGGATTTATCAATGATATTCAAATCTTTAACGGCATCAGTGACATAATTGTAGCTGACCCCGTTGCATATGATCCCCCACCGGCCTTCACCGGTGATAAAATTGTAGGCCGATTCACATGCCATCTGCTCGGCTTCTTCAATATGCTTTAACAGCTTGACATGAAGATTGCGCGAGACCGCCGGCACCGTCACATAATTAAACGGGTCTTTGAAAAAATTCCCTGAGGTTTCAGGCAGTTTTACAGGACCAAATATAATCGGTGCGGTTGAATGGTTCAGTCGGGTGGTCGTTCTAAAAATTACCGGTTCCTGGAGGGCCTCTGATAGCTCAAACGCATATCCGACCATATCCTTGGCCTCCTGGGCCGAAGAGGGTTCAAGAATAGGCAGGCCGGAGAGCTTTCCGTAATAGCGGGTATCCTGCTCGTTCTGGCTGGAAAACATATACGGATCATCCGCGGTTAATATGACCAGCCCGCCGCGTATCCCCACATAGGCCAAGGTCATTAATGCATCCGCAGCCACATTCACCCCAACGTGCTTCATAATACACATGCTCCGCAATCCGGAATTGGCGGCGGCGGCAGAAACCTCCAAAGCCACTTTTTCATTGGTGCTGTATTCAAAATACAGATCGCTCTCCCGGGCGATTTGAAAAAAATTCAGCGATATTTCAGACGACGGTGTACCCGGATACGTGGAGGCAAAGGCGACCCCTGCCTCAATGGCTCCGCGGGCGATGGCTTCATTGCCGAGCAAAAATTTTTTTTCCCCGGGCTGATCGACAAGCAGCTTATGCATAGTTGGGTCCTTATTTTTTTATCTTGTGTTGAAAACGCTCAGGTCCTATATAAATATTGAAAAGTTCATACACCACCCCTCGGAAAACTGTAAAGTCTTTTCTTGACTTTCCTTTAAGGCTGACAATGAAGCCTGTCAGAAATATCCCTACTTTATAAAAACTATTTTTCTGAATAGCAGTGCTATTATTTCACCTTGAATTATGATTAAAATGTTGTTATTTAGTGTCAGATAAATGATTACACTGCCTAAGGATTACATTTTGCCTCACTGAACCATCAAGTTTTTATCATTACATTATATTGATTTTTTTGCTTGAGGGATTATATTTGCTTTATAAGCAATTGATCATAGAGAGAATATTGTTGTCATGGTCAAATCGATTAAAATAATTTTGCCGGAAAACCAAAAAGCAAAAGCAAAACTAAAGAAAAAACTGCATGAATATGAAAAACGCGTGGATAAGTTAAAAAAGGCTTGCGCTTGTGATAATCCGGATATCACCTACAATTCGTTTACAGGATATAAGGCTCTGATTACACGCCGGTTGTGCCAATGCGGCGAAGTTCAAAGCTGTGAACTGGCAGAAGAGTTAAAAGAAGAATTCGGGCGGCTTGATACGGATACTTACAATAACGCCGTAGGCGTTATTTATGACTATTGCCAGACGGGCGGAAGAAATGTAAAAAACGGAACGGGTTTTTAAAACCGCTCTCCGCCCTTATCAATTAACCGGTCTTACACCCGGTCGTCTCCTAAAAAAGCTTTACAAAAATTTTCCTCTCCGATAACTAATTGTTATTTAATTTATTCTTTCAATCATTACATGCTTGGCTGTTTTTTTTAACACCAGCGTGTGATACATATGTTAAACTTGCAGCGCGGTTATGCTTAAAGCATGACAGCGTTTTTTTTTCACTGAACCTTATGGGATTGCCTGATGACAAACAATATGATTCTTGTGGTTGCCACTCGAAATAAAGGAAAAACAGCCGAAATCCGGGATCTGCTGAAAGATTTCCCGATTATGATAAAGAATTTGGATGATTTCGGCCCGATTCCAGAGGCTCCGGAAGATGGCAGCACGTTCGACGATAATGCCTATCAGAAATCAAGCCTCACGGCCAGGGTTCTTGGGCTGCCGGCATTAGCAGATGATTCGGGCCTTTGTGTGGATGCCCTGGGTGGCGCACCGGGTATATACTCCGCCCGCTATGCCGGAAAAAATGCCACAGATGCTGAAAACTGCGCCAAGCTATTGGATGCCATGAAGGGCGCTCAAGATCGGGATGCCGCATTTGAATGCGTCTTGTCCCTGGCCGTGCCTACAGAGGCCGCCCTGACATATGAAGCGCGATGTGAAGGACTGATATTAGAAAAACCAGTGGGAGAAAATGGATTCGGGTATGATCCGATTTTCTATTATCCGCCGCTGGATAAAACTTTCGCCCAATTAACCATGGAGGAAAAAAGCCGGGTGAGTCACCGGGGAAAAGCACTCCGTCAGTTCAAAGCGGAGATTGAAAACGTCCTTGTATGGATCAACCAACAAATGCCAAGGCAGGAAAAGTTTAAATGTCAAGAGTGATGGCTTCGTAAATGGAAAGGAAAACTGTATGATCGGCGATCTGGTAAAAAAAACCCGCAGCTGCAGACGGTTTAAGGAGAACCGGCCCATTGACCCGGATACCCTTGCCTCCCTTGTCGACCTGGGTCGACTCTCAGCATCTGCCGCCAACCGGCAACCATTGAAATACATAACTTCATGCGATCCCTCGGTAAATGCTCAAATTTTTCAATGCCTTGCATGGGCGGCATACTTAAAAGACTGGAAGGGGCCTGCAGAGGGGGAACGGCCGAGCGCCTATATCGTCATGCTGGGGGATACGGATATCAGCACCGACTTCTGGTGCGACCACGGCATTGCGGGGCAAAGCATTCTTTTAGGGGCATGCGAGATGGGTATCGCCGGATGCTTTATCGGCGCCATTAACCATGAAAAGCTGCGTGATGTGTTAAACATCCCTGAACGCTATAGGATTATGCTGGTTATCGCATTGGGTGAACCGGCTGAAAAAATTGTCCTTGAATCCACCGAACCGAATGGGAATATTAAATATTGGCGGGATGAAAAAGGCGTTCACCATGTTCCCAAACGTCCGCTCAAGGAAGTCATCCTTAGAACATATAATGCTGGATAGGATTTGCTAAGTATTTGTAATTTAAACAAAATTATATAGTATTTGAATAGGTTTGATAACCAATAATGACAGATCCGCAAACCGAAAAGAAAGATTGGGAAAAACACCTCAAACGGGTGGAAAAACTGGACATCGACAGGCAGCGCATCCTGTCGATGTCTTCCGAACAGGCATACCGTGAGATACTGGATCACCCGCAGCCTACGGCGCTTATCCAGTCGTTTGCCGAAGAAGACTTCTTTTTTCTGATTCATGATATCGGCCCGTCTGACTCCCTGGAACTGCTCGCCATGGCTTCAGCCCGGCAGTGGGAATACATCCTGGATGTGGAAATCTGGCATCGGGACCGGATTAATCTGAAATCTGCGACCCACTGGTTAAGCCTTCTCCTGAAAGCGGCGCCCGGCCGGTTTATTAAATGGGCATTGGAAGAAAAACACGATTTAGTGGAATATTATTTGTATAACACCATAGATATGCGTATTCGCGAGCATGATCAGGATGTATCCGAGCTGGAGGATGATTTCTTCACCTTTGACGATGTATTCTATATCCGCCTGATCGATCCGCCGGAGCAACGGGAATCCGATCCGGATACGCTGGAACAGCAGCAGGCATTCCTGGCTGATATGATTCACCGCCTCGCCATGACGGACCATATAAGATATCAGGAAACCATCCTCCGGGCCGGCAATGTACTTCCCGCTGAAAGCGAAGAAGAGGCTTTTCGGTTTCGCAATGTCCGTCTGGCTGAAAAAGGGTTTCTGCCGTTTGATGAGGCCATCGGCGTTTATCAACCGATAAATATTAATATATTGAAAAAACAGAAAAAAGAAATACCCTACCAGCGGACGCCGGATTTTTTTGCCCCGATCCCACTCAACCATATCGCTTTCCTTGATAAAAACAACCGGTTTAGCCGGGCCTTGAGCCTCATCCGCCTGGATGAAACATTCCAGCAGATACAAATTGAGTTCGCCGGACTTTGCAACCAGATCGCCTCAGCCGATCAAAGGCCGATCCATGACCGAAACGAACTGCGGGAGATCGTCAAAAAAGCCTGCGGCTACTTGGAAATCGGGCTTGAACGGCTGGCCGGGAAAAAAACCGGCCTTGACGACAACCGGACCGCGGCATTTATAAAGAGCTACCCGCTGATAGATATATTCCGGTTGGGATACGGGTTGGTGCTCAACCTGCGGCAACGCGCCAAACAGTGGCAGCAGCAAAGCTGGTTCGCCAACAACTGCCTGGCTTTGAGCTTCTGGGATGAATTCCTGGTGGGCGTAATCGGCGGACTTCTTGTCAACCGGCCAAAATTTTTTGATAATTTTCAAACCGAAGGTTTGTATCGGGAGTTCTCATCCCTCGCGGATGTCAAATCAACCCATGCGGCGTTAAAACAAGCCATGGCTTTCGACGATATGCTCTCCTGCATGCCGATCAATATCTCCCGCCTGCCGGATGATTACTTTGTCACCTACAAAAATCTTCTGCTTACCATGTGGGCCCGGCATGAACTCGAGCTTCCTGTCTCTGCTGAGCCTATCAAAATTGAAACCTTCAGACCATTTTACCGGTCTATCTGGAGGAGCGGGAGCAAGCCGCCGAAGATTAAAAAGTCGATAAAATCAGATTTCCTTGAATGGCTTTCCGAGACCTCGGCATTTACAAAAGAAGAAATATCTAACAATCTGGGGCGCGCCTTGGAGAACCTGTTTGCCGAGATCGCGTCGGAATACGGTGAAGTAACCGCTGAAAACCTTGATCCCAGATTCGTGCAGCTCTTTATGCTGATATCATAAAGAGGTTTCAGTGTTCAGGTTTCAGTGTTCAGGGGTGAGAATGGAAATATTCAGGCCTGACACCTGATGAAACCTTTCGCCGAAGTGTCCGTAACGTCTTTTCCAGAACAAACACTATAAAATCAGGCTAACAAACCTGATGTACAGACGGAAAATGGGCGGCCTCCGTGTGCGGTAGAAACTTGGCCGCACTGAAGCGGTTCATGAACTCCTGGTTTACATTTAATTCGAGGTAGGTGATATTCTGGTAAATCCGTTCAACCTCGTCCATGGCGGCCCTGGAACTGAGCAGACGGCCTGCACCGCCAAGTGAGCTGTTGCCTAGCGATTGATAGGTATCTTCGGGCAAATCCGGTATCATGCCGATAGTTATGGCCGATCGGGGGCGGATAAAGGAACCGAACGTGCCGGCAACGTAGAATCTCGCAATATCTTTAAATGTCACCCCCACGTAGCCGGTAATGGTCTCAAGAATTGTATACATGGCGGCCTTGGATCGGATAAGGCTGTCAAGATCGGCCTGGCCGATCGTGAGTGCCTCTCCGGTCGCCGATGTCGTTTCATCCGCAACCACCAGGCGCCGTTCATCATTTGACTCGTAAACCCGTTCCGACGCGGCATCCGTCACCAAGCGGCCCCTTATATCCAACATCCCGGCAAGAAAAAGCTGGGCCACCAGATCAATCATCCCCGAACCGCAGATGCCCTTGGCCGGTTGATTCTCGATGGTGTGAATATCGAAATAACGCGTTTTCGGGTCGATCCTTACCTGATCGATGACACCGGGGGCAGCCGTCATGCCGATTTCTGAAACCCCGCCTTCCAGCGCCGGACCGGCAGCACCCGCGCAGGCAACCAGCCAGTCCCTGTTGCCGAGGACCACTTCGGCATTGGTCCCGACATCAACCAACATGGAGATTTTATCACTCTCATGCAACCCGGAATAAAGGATTCCGGATATCAGATCCCCGCCAAAGTAACTGCCGACATTTGGAAATACAAAGACCCGCGCATCTTTATGGATATCAATATTTAGAGATGCCGCCGGAATCAAACCCGGACGGTTTACCACCGGTATATAAGGCTCGCGGATAATCCCGCCGGGGGCAAGTCCCATAAAGAGATGCACCATACTGGTATTGCCGGCCACAGTCATTAGATACACATCGCCGGCGTCGGCACCGGCATCCCTGCATATCCTCTCAATATGGGTTTGAAGGCCATCAATAATCAATCGGTTGAGCTTTTTCAGCCCGCCCTCTTTGTCTGCATAATGAATGCGCTCAAGGATATCCGGCCCGACTTCAATCTGGGGATTATCAAATGCCTGTTCCGCCATTTCTTCGCCGGTATCCAGGTTGATCAGCCGAAGGACCACCCGGGTAGTGCCCAAATCGACGGCGATACCGAGAAAAGGGGTATCATCTGTTGGGGTCTTTATGCCGATCAGCCGCCATCTTCCGTAATCGTTAAAACAAAGACAGCGCGCCCGGTATCCCCACTGTCGCAAGCGGGTCGGCAGTTTTTTTAAAACAGACAGATCAATATCTATGGTTTCGGCATTAAAGGCAGATTTTAAGGCGGCTTTTAGACGATCCGCATCCGCGCGGTTGTCATCCAGGGAGGGCTTTGGTAAATCGATGGTTCTCGTCCATCCGTTAGACTCATCCGGCATATAAGGTTATAAAACCCTTTCGTTCAGATAACTAAACTTTAAACTCTCTTAAAAAGCCGATTTTGAGATGGCGAAGTAAAAAGTTTAAAATCAAGGCGCGCAAATCCCGAGGAATGCAGCGTACTTAGTGGTACGTGAAATTCCGAGGGATGCAGCGCAACACAGATATTGGACTTTTTACTTCGCCATCAAACTTCGAAGCTCATATCCCGTCCTACAGCATAGCAAATAAGACCGGATTTTCGTTCAGATATAATATTACGGGTTTGACTCAATATATGATCTATGCCCTGATCCGTACGATCCCGATTATGATGAAAAAAGCCCAGTCGTTTCACCCCGGCCGCCAAGCCGAGCTCCAGGGCGTCTGTATAGGTTGAATGCCCCCATTCGATGCTTTGGGCGTATTCCTCCGGTGTATATTCAGCATCATGGAATAACAGGTCCGCCCCTTCACAAAAGGCTGCATAGTCTTTAAACTTCAATCCCCCGGGATGGGTATAGCCCAGCTCGTTATCGGTTAAAAAAACAAACGATTTGCCATCTTCAGTAAATTTATACCCGCACCCGCTGTTGGGATGGCTCAGGGCAATGGGGGTAACCGTCACGGAATCGATCTGAAAATCTGACGGGCATCCTTTTTGATAGGTAATCTGTGCGCGCAAATCCGAATATCGCACCGGAAAATGCGGAGGGCTCATCATCTTGGTGACAATGGTTTCAACAAACTTTCCAGGAAAGGGACACCTGTAGATCTGGATATCCGCCTCCGGGTTATATAAAGGCTTAAAAAACGGAAATCCCAATAGATGATCCCAATGGGAATGCGTAAACAGCACATGAAAGAGACGGCATCCTTCGATGGTAACTTGGTTGCCAAGCCTCCGCATACCGGTACCCGCATCAACAATAATCAGTTCCCCGTTTTTGGTACGGATTTCAATACAGGTAGTATCCCCGCCGTATTTATGATACTCAGGCCCTGAAACCGGTATGGAACCCCTGGAGCCCCAGCATTTGATATACATCGAGTACCCTTTCCACGGCCAACGTTCGTTTCAGCGACAGCGTTTCATCTTTCCGAAAATCGTGTGCCAGATGCCGTCCTGTATCCATTCGTCAAGAATTTCAGCCCGGCATTGGGCAAGCCTTTCTTTTATCAGCCGGGCTTGCGTACGCATAAGCCCGGATAATATAAACCATTTTTTCTCTCTAAACCCTGGCCCGGCGACCAGCTCTTTCATAACATCATAGTGGATGTTGGCAACTACCAAGTCGGCCGGATAATCGATAAAGTCCTGCGCCCTGCCGGCGACCGAAACGATTCGGCCCTCCAATCGATTTTGGCGGATATTGTTTAGGGCAGTAGTCGCCGCCAGAAAGTTGTTGTCCACAGCAACTGCTGTTGTCGCCCCGAGTTTTACCGCTGCAATAGCGAGAAGCCCGGTCCCGGCTCCCAAATCAAGCATGGTTCCAACCCTTTCAACGGCCATCAGCTGCTCTATTGCCGAAAGGCAATGCCGGGTCGTCGGATGGTTGCCGGCACCAAACACAACGCCCGGATCCAACAGGATAGGCACCTCCTTCGAACTGGCGGGCGCTTTTGCCCATGGCGGCATAACCCTGAACCGACCCGTCTGAATGGGAACGACCGGCCCGCCATGCCAGTCCTCATAACTCATCTCAAACCGATCATTTAATATCAAATCCGGCTGCACAGATAAAAGCTTTTTTATCTTATCATCCGCCGGTTTCGTAAAAAACAAAAAAGACGTATCGTCTTCTTCCCAGTTTCCGATAAACGCGGACCCCATCCAGCGATTCACTGCGCCCGCCAGTCGACCGGATAAATAATAAATATAAAGAAACTTATAAGGTGGCGCCGTATCCAAACCTTCAGGATCAATATGTAGTGTTTTAGCGTTTCTATATATATTAGAATATTTTTTCAAATAACGCAAATGCCGAAGTCACAGACTGATTCTTTTCAGGTAAATCAATAATCGGGGTTCCCTCGAAATCGTATTCGTAAATGGAAGGATCCTCATTGACCGCTCCCAACAGCTCAATGCCGGCCTCCTCCACCATCTGTGCGACTTTATCCGGCACACCGTTTTTTGCCTGATTAAAAATAAGACAGGTCCGCTCCACGCCAATATTTAATTCCGATGCGAGTTCGTTGATCCGAAGCCCCGCCTGAAGCCCCCTTCTTGAGGCATCCGTTACAATCAGCAATACATTGACATTCTTCGTTGTCAATCGGCTGATGTGCTCCATTCCGGCTTCATTATCCATAACGATATAGGGATAGTTGTCCGACAGTTGCTCAAGCGCATGGGTAAGAAGGTTGTTGGCCGCACAATAACAGCCCTGTCCTTCCGGCTGCCCCATCACGATGAGATCATAATCGCCGGTTTCAATAACCGCCTCTTCCATTCTCATGGTCATAAATACATCTTTGGTCATCCCGCTTGGCACATTGCCCTTTTTCATATCCTCGCGGGCATCACCGAGCGTATCAGGGACTTCCAAACCCAGAACCTCGTTAAAATTATAATTAGAATCCGCATCTACAGCAAGAATAGGGGTTTTTTTGTTTTTCACCATATACTTGACGAGCAAGCCGGCAAGGGTCGTCTTCCCGGTTCCGCCTTTTCCAGCCAATGCAACCGTATATGCCATTTAATCCGTATCTCCTTTCATCGTCTGTGTGAAAATAATTAATTTTTTCCACAGACCCTCAAATTATAAAACAATATAACTAGTGTCCAAACGAAAACCAGGATTTTTTGTCAAGATCAAGGAAGGCGAAAATTTTAACCGCAGACATACTCAAGTATTTTGAGGATTAAAATTTGAGCCTGACACAGATATTGGCGAAAAAGACAATTTTCGTTCAGACACTAACTACGTATGCCACTTGATAGGCTCAGTCAAGGAACTTTTGCTTTACTGGTAGTCCGCTCTGGCACCTGATTCCGGTTTTAAAAAAATAATAATATAACCAAAAATTCTTTAACGGTCGAGGGTATCCGCACCAAAAAAAATCGGTTCTTGCAGAACTCATTAGATTGATTATATATTTATTAAAAAGGGGGTTGATTATGGCACTGTTTTTAGTTCAACATGGCAAAAACCTAAAAAAGGATGTGGATCCCGGACAACCGCTTTCTGATGAGGGGGTTGCCGAGGTTAAACGGATTGCCCAAACCGCATCGAATTACAACGTTCAAGTGGATGAAATCAGACATAGCGGAAAACAGCGGGCGCTTCAAACCGCGGAGATCTTTGCGGATTATCTTCAAGCAGCCGGCGGTATTCACGAAATGGAGGGGATAAAAGCGCTTGACGATGTGGTACCCATTGCCGAGACAATAGAGGCCAACAAGAACATCATGCTGGTCGGCCACTTGCCGTTCATGGAGCGCTTGACCAGTTATCTGACTGCAGGCAACCAGGATATTACGATAATGAAGTTTCAAAATGGGGGGATCGTGTGCCTGGATCAACTTGATGATAGCGGCGATTGGGCGATTAAATGGACGCTGATGCCGAATATCGGTTAAGTATGTCGGCGGTGGTGAAAATTATTGCTTCTCCAGAGCATCTGTGGCATATATTTTTATTTATATAGTATTCAAATGCTTCGCCGCAGATAGGCGGATATAGAGGATCGGTATTGAAAAGGATAGAAAAGCGATGAAGCTTGAGGTGCCTTGGAAGAAGCCAGAGGTTTCGGTTGATATTGATTCAATCGCCTTGATGATTGCCGACTTGCAGAAAGAAACCGGAGAGATTCCATGGAGTGACGGAGGCAAGACCGATCCCTGGGATCACGTGGAAGCCGCCATGGGGCTTGCAATTTGCGGCTATATCGCCGAAGCCCGTGCCGCATATATGTGGCTGGCCGACATTCAGCTGGCGGATGGAAGCTGGTATGCATCCTACCTTAAGGGCAACCCGCTTGATCGAACCAGAGAAACCAACCTTTCGGCCTATATTGCGGTGGGTATTTTTCATTATTATCTGATAACCCATGATCTGCGATTTCTGTATCAGATGTGGCCCACCATTGAAGCGGCCATTAACTTTACGGTAAGCCTTCAGGCGCCTGCGGGCGAAATCTACTGGGCCAAAAGCCCGGATCTGGAAGTCGACCCCATGGCGCTTTTGACCGGCTCGAGTTCAATCTTCATGAGCCTCAAATGTGCGCTTTCGATTGCCGGGTTGCTGGGAAAGGCCAAGCCGGAATGGAAAATCGCATTGATCAACCTTGGAGAGGCGATAAGAAACGGTTATCACCTGTTCAATATGACCAAATCCAGATATTCGATGGATTGGTTTTATCCGGTTCTTTCAGGTGCGGTAACAGGGAAAGCCGCCCAGGAACGAATCGACCAGCAGTGGAAAAAATTTGTGGTTGAAGATATGGGGGTTTTATGCGTATCCGATCGGCCATGGGTGACAATTGCGGAGACGTGTGAACTCGTGCTGGCATTGGCGGCCACGGGCAGGAATAAAATCGCCAGCATTGTTTTTAACTGGTTGGTAGATCGCAAATTTGAAGATGGATCCTACTGGTGCGGGTTTACTTACCCGGATATGGTGATCTGGCCGGAAGATAAAATCAGCTGGACCAACGGTGTCGTCATTATGGCGGCAGATGCCTTATATCAAATTTCGCCGGCAGCCAATTTATTCAATCATAGCTTCTGGGACTCCCCTGAATTCCTTTCATACCTGGAGTAAGGCGCTTTTCTTGCGAAGAGAGCATCGACCCTATTTTTTAAAAAAAGCCTATCTGAGATTTCAACAAGCCTATGCGCGGTATTTTCTGCGCCCCCAGTTCGACTATCTGGGGAATGGCTACACGATCACGCAACCTTGGAATATCAAAATCTTCGGCGCCCCAATTAAACTCGGCAAACATGCCAATATATTGAGCACCTCTGACAAAAAAATCCGATTGACCGTATGGGCCGAGGATAAAAACAAAGGGGGGATTGAAATCGGCAATTACTGCCTGATTTGTCCAGGCGTGAGGATCAGCTCGGCCGATTATATCCGTATCGGAAATAATACCATGCTTGCCAGCCACGCCTATATTACGGATGCCGACTGGCATGGTATTTACAACCGAATATGGACCCTCGGCCCAACCGCCCCGGTGTCTATCGGTGAAAATGTATGGATTGGCGACAGCGCAATCATCTGCAAAGGAGTTACCATCGGGGATAACAGTATCATCGGCGCCGGTTCCGTAGTTATCCGGTCGATACCCCCAAATACGATTGCCGCCGGCAATCCGGCCCGGGTGGTAAAGGAACTGGACCCCACACAAAGCTTTATAATGCGTTCGGAATGGTTTGCCGACCCGGCCAAACTGAAAAAAGAAATCGACGACTTGGATTTAGAGAACCTTCAGGGCAACTCCATTTTTCACTGGCTAAGAACCCTCTTCTTCCCCCGCCAAACCGACTGATCGCCGACTTATGGCAAAAGCTGCCGAACCAGATCTTCACATTCGTCCCGGGTCATGATCGTCGGCACGGGATAATCGGGATGGGCTTCATCCAAGGCACGCTTGGCAATCAGGGGAATATCCGCTTCCTCGAGTTCTTTAATATATGTGGGGATGTCCATATTCTTATTCATTGTTTTTATTTTTTCAATGAACGCGTAGGAAAGCTCCTCATCGGATTCCCCGTTGGCGCCCAAACCGCCGGCAAGAGCCAAACTGGCCAATTTGCTTTCCGCATCCTCTCGGCAAAACTCCAGCACATAGGGGAGAATAACGGCATTGGCAAGCCCATGGGGCACGCCGTAAAGCCCTCCCAGAGTGTGTGCGATCGCATGCACGTAGCCCACATAAGCCCTTGTAAAAGCTGAGCCTGCATAAAAAGAGGCGAGGGCCATATTGTTGCGCGCCTCTATATTGGAACCGTTTTGATAGGCCTCCTCAAGGTTCTCAAAGATCAACGCCGTCGCCTTTTCGGCATTTTCATCAGTAAATTTGTTGCCGTTGACCCCGATATAGGCCTCAACGGCATGGGTGAGCGCATCCATTCCTGTCGTAGCGGTAATGTGCGGCGGCAGCCCGACCATGAGTTCGGGATCCAGGACTGCAATTTTGGGTATGAGTTTAAAGTCGTTGATAGCAAATTTCTTATGGGTGTCGGCATCGGTAATGACCGCGGCAATGGTTGTTTCCGATCCGGTGCCGGCGGTTGTCGGCACGGCAAAAAATGGGGGGATCGGTATAAAGACCCTGAACAGGCCCTTCATTCGCCTAACGCTTAGGTAGGGATTCGATATTCTGGCGCCGATAATCTTGGCACAGTCAATGGGTGAGCCGCCGCCAAAACCGATAATACCGTCACACTTATTTTCCTTGTATAGCCTCCTGCCCGCCTCGACATTCTCAATGGTGGGGTTGGGCTCAACATCATCAAAGACCGTGTAATCGACTCCGTTTTCCTCAAGGGACGCCAGAAATCCGTCAGGCAGTTTCAGGTTCATCAGCACTTTGTCCGTTACCACCAGAACATGCTTCAGCCCCCTTATACGGATATTTTCAGCCAGTTTTTTAACGCTGCCCGGCCCGGTCAGCAGGGCCGGCACCGGAAATGGAAAAACATCCGCGACGACTTTCATGACCCCGTGCTGCACCCGATACATTCTTTTCTTTAAGGTCCAGATCATTCGACTTGCTCCTATTAACGATTAATGCCCAAAGGAATCCAGACGGATTTCAGATTTTTTTATAGTTGACTGTCTTGAACTGTACCTATCCGGATATCAAACCGCCAGGGACATCGCAACCGGATTTATTCCGTATTAACGAAAGAGCCAGTGAAATCGAGCACATATTTAAAACCGCCGCCGGCCAGAACCCGCGGCATCAGCCTGGGCGCCCTTTCCGGCGGCACTACGGCCTCTATCAAATATTTTACAGCATCTTGATGGCTTTCCATGAAATAAACGGCCCGGCGCATATTTTCCCGGGTCAGCCCATAAGCCCCGGAAAGGGTTATCTCCCGGTAATGAACCAGATCGATCAGGCCGGTCTCTATCATCCGGTTTTTGGCCAAGCCACTGAAAAACAAAAACCGGCCGCCCTTGTCCACCTTGGCCAGGCCCTTCTGAAATGCCGTTTCATCCGGGCAGGCATTGACGACCAAGTCAAAGTCGTTCTCGCTGGTCTCTTGCAGACAGACAATTTCCGTTTTTTTAAGAAAACCGTCTGCAATTTTTATCTTTTTCGGATTTTTTTCAATTACAACCGGCCGGGCGCCGGCGGTCTTGGCTGCCAGGGCGGTCAACAGCCCCAGAGTACCGCCGCCATAAACCAGGACCCGGTCACTTGAGCTGATATGACCGATTTCCAAAGCATGCAGCACACATCCCAAGGGTTCAGCCAAACATGCGGTAACTACCGACATAGTCTCGGGAATGGGTAGCAGGCTGGTCTGCGGCACGATTACCCGGTCGGCAAACCCCCCATCCCGGTGAAACCCGGTTATTTGCATCACCTCACACAGGTTCTCCCGGCCAGCCACGCAGAACCGGCAGTTTCCGCAACTGTCCCCCGGCCAGACCACATAGCGCCTTTGCCAGTCATCGACGACTACCATCTCGTGACCGGGCACGCGGGGAAGTACCAAGTCCCGGTGGCCTTCCGACCACATCTTCGCATCGGTCCTGCAAATGGCGCAACAGAGTACCCGGACCAGGGCATAGCCTGCCGGGGAATTTTCAAAATCACCACTTTCCTGAACCTCCAGGCGCTTTGGCCCGGTCAGTACCATTTTCATTCACATTCTCCTATAGTAGCCTTGACAGTCTCGTAAAAAGCGATTTATTCTGCCACGGCGGTATTTTTGCAGAAAGGAACTTTTGCGACAGGTTAAAGGCACTGAGGCACTGAGGCACTGAGGCACTAAGCTTTTGATTTTTTTAACCTTATACCCTATACCTTAAACCTTAAACCGTTAAGTTACTTAGAAGTAGATTTTAAGATGGCAAAGTAAAAAGTTTAAGCCCCGTTTAAGATCAGGGGGCGCGCAAATCCCGAGAAATGCAGAGTACTTAGCTGTACGTGAAATTTCGAGGGATGCAGCGCAACACAGATATTGGACTTTTTACGAAGCCATCAGCCTTAGGCCACCAAACGCTCCAAGGTTTTGATCCCCTTTTCCGGGTCCCTGTTCTGTTCGGATACCCAGGCCGCCAAGGTATTAAAAGCGGCACCGCTTTCAAGGGCACCCGCTGCCATTTCCAAACCGGCTTCAATACTGGGAACCATGTCCGCCACATAAAAAATCAAGGCGGCATTAATCATGACCGCCTCCTTTCTCATGCCGTTTTCCCGACTATTGATCAAATCAACAAAACGCCGGGCTTCGCAATCCATATCCGGCGCCGGGGATAAATCGGCGGGGTTACCCTTTCCCAATCCGTAATCCTGCGGCCGGATGGTAAAGTTTTCGATATCGCCGTTTTCAAAAAGCCGGGCGCAGTGGGTGGGACCGCTCACCGAGGCCTCATCCATCCCCGGGGCCAGCCATTGGTCGACATTGTTCCCGCCGCTGTCAATCTGACCGTAAACCACCACCGCCTTTTTGTAGCCGATGGACTTCATCACGCCGATGACCGGCGAAATCATCTCTCTTGAGTAGACACCCCGCACACCAATGTCCGGCAAGGCGGGATTGGCCAGGGAGGCGGCGATGTTTAAGGTGGAGCCAAAATAAATTTGTGATAGAATTCGTCCCAATGCTCCGGGATGAATCCCCGAGCTCATCCCATTAAATAGGCCGATACCGGCCCTTTCAATACTTTTCGCCACCACTGCCGGCGGGCAATCCACATCGATACCCAACCTTTCAGAAATATCTACCGTACCGCAAAAAGAAGTGATCGCCCTCGAGCCGTGACGGGCCATGGGTATCCCTCGGGCGGCGGCTACAATAGCTGCGGCTGTACTGATATTAAAGGTTTTAAAAGTATCCCGGCCGGTACCGCTGTTCTCCACTACCGGCCGGGAGGTATTGAGCTTGACTTTGACCGTATCCAGGTTGTAGATGGCTTCCCAGGCGCCGGCTACCTCCATTTCGGTTTCGCCTTTAGCCGCCAGTGCAGCCAAAAGAGCGCCCTGTTGTATAGGCGTAGTGGCATTGGTCAGAATAGTGGAGAAAGCTTGGACGGCTTCTTTTCGGGTAAGGTTTTCATGCCGGATCAGGCGGGTTATGATGGCACCGAACCGGCGATCGTTTTCTGCTGTCATAAAATACCTCCTGCATTTTGCGCCAGAAGGATTTTATCCAGCAAAAATCCGGTCATACCCATCAAGGCAGGCTTTCCGGCTTACGGATTATCCTCGAACCGCGCCTTCCCCCCAGGAAATCACCTGAAAGTGGCCTTAAGCGATTCTCGTCCCCGATCACGGCAACGGCTGGTATGCGATGGCCTCGCACCATCTTTCCTTTTACCCGGAAACCGACCGCATGGGCATGGGCGGGTCCCGGCACCTTGACGGTTAATCGCTTTTTCTTATAAAAAATGACGCCGGGCTTTGTCAAGCATGGATGCACATACAAAAAAAATACGCCACTCGCCCGAAAAACAGGCTATAATTCTCATTGATCATCCCGGCGTTTCATGAAATAATAATAAAACAAAGGAGATAGAAATGCTGAAGGGATTCATCTCTCCTGCAGACTTATAGGGCCCAGTGGCAAAAGGAATTTTATGAAAATCAAGGAAATCGTCCAAACCACGCCCAATTTTCAGGTATTATCCGAAGACGAGATCGAGCGTATTTATTTTGACGCTTTAGGGATTATCGAAAGCGACGGTGCCCGGGTGGAAAGCCCCCAAGCCCTGCAACGGTTTAAGAAGAGCGAGGCCGTGGTAACGGATAACAATCTGGTGCGTATTCCCACTGTTTTGGTTGAAAAAGCCCTGCGTTGCCATCCACGAAAAATCGCCATTGCCGGCAGAAACAGGGAGCGCTCCGTTCGTCTGCAAAAAGATGAACTGGCTTTCGGCGCCGGCCCGATCTATCCCCTGGCACCAGTCGGAGGTAAGAACACAAACAAAGCCTCACCCTATAAAGAAATTTATAATACCGCCCGACTAGTGGATCACCTGCCCAACTATGATTTTATTACGGGTCCCCTGGTATGTTCCCCTAAAGGAAACGGCTCATTTAATCTGGATTACTTGGTCGCCATGCTGGAAGGCTGTGAAAAACCCATGCTGCTTGGGGGGCTAAATCAAAAAGCGCTTTACCGCCTATGGGAGATGGCGACCCTGATATGCGGGGGTGAAAAGGAATTTCAACTGAGCCCTCTTTTTGCCTATTATGTAGAAATCGATTCCCCCTTGACATTGTCTGCGGTGGAAGCTGAAAAACTACTGTTTTGCGCTGAAAAAAGAATCCCCTGCGTCTGTGCCTCAAGGGCGATTTCCGGCATTTCCGCCCCATCGACAATTGCCGGCATGCTGGTTCAGACCCTGGCGGAAACCATGCTGGTTTCTGTTCTTTCCTATCTTCAGAATCCTGGAATGCCTTTAATCAGAGGCGGGTTGATGACGGTACCGGGTCCATCCGGCGACGGTTGCTGCTGCGGTGCGCCGGAATTGGCTTTAAGTGAATCCGCCAACAGCGATGTAGCAAAATGGTTGGGGCTGGGTATGTTATTCCCGGCGGGTATGACGAATGCCGAGGGAGTCGGTCAAGAGGCCGGTATTGATTGTACGACCAGCCTGTTTTACGCCTTTTTATCAGGAGCGGACCTGATTTATGGGATGGGATTGGTTAACAATGGCGAGGCGGCCTCCCTGGACAGCATGGTCATGTGTAATGAAATTATCGAAATGATTAAACAGATCGGAAAGGGCATTAGCACAGACGAAGAGTATCTGGCCCTGGAGCTTATTGAGTCGGTCGGTCCGGGTGGCGAGTATCTGACCCAGGATCACACCTACCAGCACTGGCAGGAATGGTTTCGGCCCCATTTGATCGACCGGTCCGGATATGAGAGTTGGGTAGCCGCAGGGCAAAAAACCATAAAGGACCGGGCTCGTGAAGAGCGAGAGAAAATACTGGCCGATCACATCCCTGCAAAGATGGAAGCGAAACTGTTGGAGGAGTTGCACGGCCTGGCCACAAATAAGGAATAAGGAGCCTGTGTTATGGGGACCAGAACCAATCTGACCGAAGAGCAGTATGTCCGGTTTTCGTTTTTGTCCGACGGCCAAAAACGGCTGATTTTTAACGAAGTGCTTGAAATTCTGCAGTATACCGGGGTACGGGTGAAACATGAAGAAGCCTGTCAGATCCTGGCGGAAAACGGCTGCAGGGTCAGCGACCAACACGTATACATGCCCTCCCATGTGGTGGGTAAGGCTCTGGATTCCGTGCCGCCGATCAGCAATATTTACAGCTGGACCGGGCCGGTAAGTCTACGGCTTGAACACGGCCACACCTATTTCGGTCCGGGTCCCACCTGCCCCAGTTTTATTGATCCCTTTACCTTTGAACGCCGACCCTATACCAAAAAAGATGCAGGCATGGTGGCCCGCCTGTGTGACGCGCTTCCCGGGATTGGTTTTGTTATGTCGCTGGGGTTGGTAAGCGATGCCCCCTATGGGATGGAGGGCCTTTACGAATTTGCTGAGATGATCCAGAATGCCACCAAACCGCCGATAGCCTGGTGTTTTACCAGAGACCACTGCCAGGATATCCACCAAATCGGGATTGCTCTGGCAGGCGGTCCGGAAAATTTCCGGCAGCATCCGAATTTCTTATTTTACAATGAACCGATATCGCCGCTGCTCTCTGATTTTAATGCGATTGATAAGGTGATTTATTGCGCCCGGCACAATATTCCTCAAATTTTCGCGCCGGCCAGCACCGGCGGAGGAACCGTACCGGCCACCCATGGCGCACATATAGCGGTAACACTGGCGGAATCGCTGATCGGTGTGGTGGTTTCTCAGGCAGTCAATCCCGGGGCGTGTATTATTATCGGCGGCACCCAGTCCATACTGGACATGCGGGAAATGGTCTTCGCCTATGGGGCCCCGGAACTTTGCAGCCTGGAAGCCGGTCTTACGGAAATGGCCGAATATCTTGGCCTGCCCATTTTTTCCGCCGGCGGATGCAGCGACGCCAAAACAATGGATGCCCAGGCCGCCATAGAAGCGACCCTTTCGCTCCACTCGGCTATGCTGAGCGGTCCCAACCTTGTTCATGACGTCGGGTTCATGGAGTCCGGAATGTGCGGCTCCGTATTTCAGCTGGTTTTGGCGGATGAGATAATTTCAAAGAGTGAGTTTATTGCCAAAGGGGTGCTGGTAAATGAAGAAACACTGGCCAGAAAAGAGATACAGGCCGTGGGGCCGGGAGGCGATTATCGAAAGCTTGACCCGTCCCAAACGAAAGCGGGATCTCACTGGACCCCCAGACCAACGCCGGTTAAAGGCAAAAAAGAAGACGAGAGAGACAATCCCGCCCTGACCTGTATGCCGGAGCGCATCGTACAGCGGACCCAGTCCCTTATTAAAGCGAATGAAACCCCGACGGCAAACATTTCCGAGGGGGTCCGGCAGGAGATCCAACATATTCTCGAAACCGCTGAATCCCGAATCGGCAAAAGTGACTCACAAAAAAAATGAAGGACATGACATGATAAACCACACCTGTATCGACTGGCTCAGCATCGGGCCCGAGCTGCATTTGCGGTTTACTGCGCCGTCTGATTTTTCACTGACCGACGAGCGGCGAACCGCTTGCCGGCAAAACGTCTCCAAAATCGCCGCCAAAGTTTTTGAAAAACGCTTCAGTCTCCAGATCGAGATACCGGTTGCCATTGACGAAAAATCCATACGGATCCGGGTCAAGCCCAAACTCGAAGTCCTGCCACAGCTGCTTCGCTTCTATGGAAATCAGAGCCAAAACCGGTACCTTGCCACGGATATCCGCTGGTGCTGGGAGCATATAGGACGGCTGGCTAAAAAAATGATGGCCGTAGAGAACCCGTCCATAAAGACCGAAAGGATCGAACAGATCCAGGGAGCCCTTGAGCGGCTGGATGCACTGAGTTTTGCCTGCGAAAAAAAGGGGCAATGGGAGGATGTCGATCTGGCCGAGGCCAAGAGCAACCTGTCCATTATCTATTATTCACGCACCCGCGATGAGCTGGTGCCTGCAATGAACGCCTATTTCGACACCATGTATCCCAGTGATGGGAAGCACAACGCCAGTGATCAAGCGGGAGAGAAATCATTCGATTTTCTCTCCGGCCTCCTCAACGAAGAGGAACGCCGCCGGCAGAATGGCCTGAGCGATAAGATCAAGTCCAGATCCATCATCGAATAAAAAAACGGGATATCCTTCAAGCCATGAGCGGCTACAGCGAAAGAATTCCGCTCCTTATCTTACACACTCCCATAGGGCATACAAAACAGCATCCCCAAAAAATGCAGAGTGCTGCCGGCAAGCACAAAAAGGTGCCAGATGGCATGGTGGTATGGGAGGCGCTTGCTGACGTAGAACACTATCCCGGTGGTATAAAGCAGTCCGCCGATAACGATATAGGTTAACAGGCCGGCAGGCAGCAGGGTCAGCATCGGCTTAATGGCAATTACGGCCAGCCAGCCCATTCCGATATAAATGGCAAGGGAAGCCTTTTTAAAACGCCCCAGGAAGGCCAGTTCAAAAACCAATCCGGCCATAGCCATGGCCCAGATCAGACCAAAGAGCGTCCACCCCCAGGGACCGCGCATGGCAACAAGCAGAACCGGGGTATAGGTTCCGGCAATCAGCAAAAAAATGGCGGAATGATCCATCAGTCGCAAAAAATGTTTGATCCGGCCATTGGGAAACGCATGATAAAGGGTGGAAGAAAGGTACAGGATAAACAGGGATGCGCCGAATATGGAAAACCCCACCACACGCCAGGCATCCCTGTAGTTGCCGGAATAAAGAATCAGGCAGATCAGCCCGACAACGGCAAGCCCCGCGCCGATACCATGGGTTATACTGTTGGCGATTTCCTCGATAATACTGTATTGAGGTGGCTTGTTTTCCCTGTTCTTTGCCGGTTTTTGCTTGTTCATAGTATCCTTCTTGAATACGCGCCGGATCTTTCGATGTCATCCCTGCGCCGAATATTTTTAAAGGCGAAGTGTTACAGATTCGTCTACAATCCGCCGGCCAGGTTTGCTCCGGACACGCCGGCGATTTCTCCCGACCGGTAGCGTCTGACCAGATCCTTGTAAATGTCTATGGCGATCTTGTTAAACCCGAGCTCCTCATCGGTCAAACCGCGAACCACCTTGGCTGGAGAACCCATAATTAAGGATTTGGGCGGAAAGATCTTATGGTAGGGGATAAATGAATTGGCCCCCACAATGCTCTGCGCACCGATCTCCGCATGTGACATAATCGTGGTGTTCATCCCGACCATCACATCCGCTCCGATCCGACACCCGCGCACCACTGTTCCGTGACCGACGGTGACCCGGTCACCGATAATTACCCCCGCCCCCATATCGCTATGAATAATTACATTGTCCTGAACATTGGTGGCCCTGCCGATTTCAATGCGTCCCTCATCCCCCCGCAAAACAACATTAAACCATACACTCGCCTCTTCGGCGATGGCCACATCCCCATAAATCCGGACGCCTTCGGCTATAAAAACCGAATCGTGAATTTCCGGCCGAAGCGTTTGGCCGTTTTCCTTTTGACGCATTTTTTTTACCGCGGCAGATTCGATAAGATTAATCAATAATGTAACAAGAGGCCAGCACACCAAACCTTTGCATGCTCTCATAAGGCGAGCAAAAATAGTTTATCTTCAATAACAAAAACATACCGGCACTACAAGCCCAAATCCAATAGCCTGATAACGCACAGGAAATGACTGGATGACGATTGCTGGAATTTTCCGAAAAACGCCTTAGCTGCCATTTTCACTTTATTCGGTATACTGATGATGCTAATATTTTAAAATAAGAAAAATTTATAAAAAAGCCAAAAACCGGAAGTTGCGAAATATAAAACACAGCTCAGGGCTTAAAAATTTAACCAATCCACCAAAAATCTCGGGGAGAGGCGTCATATGACCGATAACTATGAAAAGATTGTCCAACAAAACCTCCAGCGCCTGTATCAAGATCTCCCCCGTGATCTGGCCGACCGCCTGCCCGCCGAAAAAGCCGACAACCGCTTTAAATTTAAAGCCTTTGGCGAAAACTGCGTTATCTCGCCGGAGGGCATTACGCTTGGTAGCGGCGGACATCCGTCGGTGTTGGGCATCCTCATTTCGCTCTACGCGATAAACGTAACGCCGACATCCTGCGTACACCACCCTTTAAAAGCTTACAAAGAATTTTCGAACAGCATGCCCTATGTGGATGCCTTCACTAGACACACGGAACAGATTCTCGTTCCCTATGCAAAAGCCCTGGGGACCGAAATACCCCGGATCAAAAGGGTACTAAGCGGAAAGGATGCGCCTTCAGAACTCAGCGGGGATTTCGCCTTTATGGTATACCCCCTGCCCAAAATCGCCCTCTGCTATATCGTGTATGAAGCTGACGAGGACTTCCCGGCTTCCGTCACATGCCTATATTCAAATAACGCCGACCAGTTCATGCCCGTGGACGCCCTGGCGGATGCGGGGGAGTATACGTCGAAAAAGATAATTGAAATTATTGAAGGATAAAAGCAGACTGCCTATTTTTTATGTCCAGATGTCCCATAATTTTTATCTCTGGATAAGCTTCTTCCATTAACGAATAAAGGCACCGCTTAAATAAACGGTGCCCTTTTTTATTATATACATAGAAATGGAAGCTACTTGCGGGAGGCGCTGTAGGCCGCCTGGGGGCTTTTGTATGCGGCGGTTTTTCTTTCCAGCCGCTCAAAATCAACTAGTCCGCCCCAACCGGTTTCAAGGGTATCAGCCATTACCTTCTCATAATAGCCTTTTTTAACAATGTTGCCGTTTTCATCCAGAATATCCTGGATTGCAGGGGCCTTGGAACAATCCGTATATTTTTCTATAAGCTCCAGGCCTTTGGCGTTTTTAAACTTTTTGTGCCCGGTGATATACGGAAAGTAGCCTTCCAAGAGACTGATGCCCTTGACCAGCTTCCGGAATCGCTCTTTTCGGGTAACAAAATGAAGGCTCCGATAGGCTGACTTCTGGAGCAAAACCAGTGAAAGGAACGCCCAACGCGGAACAAAATGGATTTTTGGAATCACATGGCCGGGTACGGGATCATTCTGCGTGTAGTAATCATACGCCTTATCATGCAGATACCGGATAGTGACCGCATCTTCGCCGCTGGCCAGCCTTAAAGCACCCTGGTGGAATTCGTCTTTTGCCATGATATCCGAAATAACAGCCGCCACCCAGTCCACCGGCACAATATCCAGCGTATTCTTCGGCGTCGTAAGAAAGGGCAGTTTCCCCAGATAGCCCAGCATGATAACCAGATAATGGAGGGTGTATGACCGGGTTCTGCCGGTTTTTGCCGAACCCCCGATAATGGTGGGTTCAAAAATCACGATCCGGTCGTTGAGTTCCTTGATCTTATCAAGTATAAACTGCTTTGCCTCGGCCTTGGTCTGTGCATAGGTGTTGTCCGGTTTTGCCGGGTTGAATTCCGGAAACTCTTCAGGGATGGGTTTCTTATAAATTCCATACGCGTAGCCGGTTGAAATATAGTAAAGCGTTGGATCCGTTAGCCCGGCGGTTCTTCTGTGCTGCTTAATGGCGTCAAAGAGCGCATAAATTTTCTCGGTGAAAACCACGTTGGGAATCCGGATCTTTTCATACGGCTGGTCGAACCTGACATCTGCGGCGCCGTGAAGAATTTTTTCCGTATTTTCGATAAGCTCCTGGTACATATCCGGGTCAATGCCCAGTCGGTATTTGTTGACATCTATTTCAACCAATCTGGATCGCTCGGCCAGCTTCTCCCGACTTGCCCGGTCCATATCCATTCTCCGGACCAGCCTGTCGAAGCGCGACTGAATATCCTCCCCCTTTGATCCGGGCCGGATGGCAAAATAAAAACGGGGATCCGGCTCTTTGGCCATTAGCTCTTCAATAATCACCGGTACCACGTTGCCGGTAATTCCGGTCACAAAATAATTCATAAGTCCCCCTTATCAGAAAACATTGGCCAGTTTAACGAGCGATATCAGTTTTACCGCCGGCAGAGCCCTCTTATGGGCGCAGAAAAAGCGGTTGGTCTGCCCCTGGAACCTGGATTTGGTAAAATCAATGCCTTTGAAGTTGTATATAAAATTGCCATACCTGCATATCAGCCGTTCGATGTTCTTTAATATTAGTGATTCGTAAGGCCTATCATCATCATGGAGGATCAGGATGGAAAGCCCTAAACTGAGTTCTTTGAAACCTTCAGCCTGGAATTTTTCCATGGCATGGACAATTAGGGTATAAAATATACCCTGCCGGAATGAATGCGAAAACCTTGAAATATTGGGCACATAGCTTATAATTTGGCCGTCCTTGTACACCGGATCGAAAAAGATGAACCCGACAAGCTCATCATTCAAATAGGCAAAAAACTTACGGGTCTCGGCCTGATATGGCATTTCCATGGGACGAATCAAAAACCCGATCTCCCGGTTTTTAATTTTACGCGTGCCAATCCACTTTTCCGAAAGCTCACGATAACTGGTATTGTCGCAGCCTTCCCGGATTACCACCCCTTTTTTACGGGACTGGTTGACGGCGGTACGAAGAACCTGCTTCTTCTTCCCTGACATTGTCCAGCTCTCAAGGTCAACCACGGTTTCAATGCCGAACTGGGTGGCATAATACCCGAACCTCTGATTCATCAACTCGGCGACCGGTTCGGTAACCTGCACAAAGCCGACGTTTCGAAATCGGGTCATGAATGCCTCGATCAAAAGTTCGCGGTCCTTTTCATCGCAAACCGGATCGGCCAAGGCTATCTTGGCGCCCCACTTGGATCGATACCCGATAAACCCCTTGCCCGGCATGTCAAAATATTCCATCCCCGGCTGAAGCAATGAATAGGACATGCAGTGACCGCCATATGCCCGCAGATATTCTATTCGTTGGTCAAAAGTGAACTGTGCAGGCTCAACCCTTGAATTAACCCGCTTCGCCCTGGACGGCAGACGGTAGGCGCCCTGCAAAACATCACTGGAATGAATACTTTTGGATGAAAAATCAAACATCAACATAAAACGTTCCTTTTTATAATAAAAAAATGACGATGTTTTAAAAGGATGGGCGAATATGGCGTTTTGTGCAGTCCAATTTTAAAATCCCATTCTTTTCCAACTAGATTGTAATTGTAAATATGACACATTTTAAATCAATTACAATTCGAAAAGAATCTGAGGTTATCACTAGCTAAAAACTAGTGCTATAACTCCTGCCCGTCAAATGAATGGTGTTTACACCCTTTTCGGACATCTCTGATGGATTTTTCCAAATCTATTATTATATTTTGTTTTCACGACTAATACCCAATACCTAAAAGCTAAAAGCTGACAATCTCGTAAAAAGTCGATTATGCCCCAGAATCCTATTCGGGTTGTCAATGCCAGACAGAACAACCTTAAAAACATTACAGTTACCGTTCCCATAGGGGCGGTAACCGTTATCACCGGGGTTGCCGGCGCCGGCAAATCCTCGCTGGCATTCGAAGTTTTGTATGCCGAGGGGTATAGGCGATACGTGGAGACTTTCTCCCCCTATGCCAGGCAGTTCCTGGAGCGGCTGGACCGGCCGGACGCAGACCGGATTGACGGGGTGCTCCCGGGCATCGCCATCGGCCGAACATCGCCAATCCTGACTTCGCGATCCACCATAGGGACCATTACCGGCATCGATGACTATCTGCGCTCCCTCTTTACCCGGGCGGCCACGCTTTACTGCGAGCGCTGCGGAAAACCCGTGCGGCGGGACACCCCGTCAACTATTTTCAAGGATCTTTTCTCTGCGGCTGAGGGCAAATCCGCACTGATTGGATTTACGCGATCCTTCGGAGATACAAGCGCCGAAGCCATTCGGGACACCCTTCGCCAGGCCGGGTTTTCAAGGGTGCTTGAAAACGGACGGGCCGTTCGGCTGGAAGATGCCGAACCGGGGCTCGGCGGCACCGTAACCGTTATCCTGGATCGTGTGCGGATCACGGCCGACCGGCGCACCCGGATAATCGACTCCATCGAGTCCGCCCTGAAATTCGGGGGCGGCCGGATGGACGTGCGAATCGACGACCAAAAAACCCCGCTTTACTTCAGCAGAACCCTTCACTGTGCGGCCTGCGATATCGACTATGCCGACCCCATCCCTGCCCTTTTCTCGTTTAATAACCCCATCGGTGCCTGCGACACCTGCAACGGGTTCGGCCGGATCATCGATATCGACCCGGATCTGGTGATCCCCGACCCATCGTTAAGTATTGAAGAAGGCTGTATCCGCCCCTTTCAAACCCCGACTTTTTCCGTCTGCCAGCAAGACCTGATGGACTTCATGGGCTCCCGGAAGCTGCCCACGGATGTGCCATGGCAGAATTTATCCGATGGGGTCAAGGACATGATCTGGAACGGGGACACCCAGGGTAAATGGTATGGCATCCGCGACTTTTTTGACTGGCTCCAGCGCAAGCGGTATAAAAAACACGCCCGGATTTTTCACTCCCGGTTCCGTCAATATCTCACCTGCCCGGCCTGCCGCGGCGCCCGGTTGAAACCGGCGGCACTCCGATTTCGCATAGACAACAAAACCTTTGCCGATATCGAGCAGATGCAGATCTCCCGCGCGGCGAATTTCCTCAGGGAATGGGCGCCAGAAGCCCCAGACCGGGCGACAGACATGCTGCTCGATGAGATCCGCAGCCGGCTGCGCTTCCTGCACGACGTAGGCCTGGACTACCTCACCCTCGGCCGCCAGTCACGAACCCTTTCCGGCGGGGAGACCCAGCGGGTCACCCTGGCGACCGCCTTAGGCACATCGCTTACCAACACCCTCTATATTCTGGACGAGCCTTCCGTGGGTCTTCACCCGCGCGACAAAGCGCGCCTCGCCCGGGTGCTCTCCCGGCTGGCAGCGGACGGCAATGGTGTGGTGGTGATCGAGCACGACCCGGCCTTTATTCAGGTTGCGGACCGGCTTATCGACCTGGGGCCCGGCCCGGGGCTTGACGGCGGCCGCATCGTTCATCAGGGAACGCCTTCCGGTCTCGTAAAGCGAAGGGATTCCCATACCGCCAGATATTTAAAGGGCGAACTCCGGATGCCGCGCCCGGAAAAACGACGACAGCCATCTAAAAAGAAACTCCGGATCGCACATGCGGCTGAGCATAATCTGAAAGATCTTGATGCTGACATCCCGCTGGGCATGCTGGTCTGCATTACCGGGGTGAGCGGCTCAGGCAAATCCACCCTCATCGACCACGTCCTTTACCGGAACCTGCGCCGGCAGCAAGGCCTTGAGGTAATGGAACCGGGTCAGTGCAAAAAAATTGAAGGCGACCATCAAATTTCCGGAGCGGTATTTGTGGACCAGTCGCCGCTTTCCCGGAACGCCCGGATGAATGCTGCCACCTACATGGGCGTGCTTGACCCGTTGAGATCGGTTTTTGCGGGCACCAAACAGGCAAAAACCATGGGCTTCACGCGCTCCGCGTTTTCATTCAACACCGCGGCAGGCGCCTGCCCTCACTGCCAGGGGGCTGGATTTGAACGGGTGGAGCTCCAGTTTCTGCCGGATGTTTACGTCAAATGTCCGGGGTGTGACGGCCGCCGGTTTTCACCTGAGGTTCTGAATATCCGGTACAACGGCTACTCCATCGCCGATGTGCTTGCCATGCCGGCCCGGGATGTGGCGGCGATGTTTGCAGACAAACCGAAAATCACCGACGCCCTGCAGCCCATGATTGATATCGGTCTCGGCTATCTGACGCTTTCTCAGTCCGCGCCCACACTTTCCGGCGGAGAAGCCCAGCGCCTGAAACTGGCCCGGCATCTCGCCCGGGCCCGGCAATACGAAAACCTCCTTTTTCTAATGGATGAGCCTACCACCGGGCTTCATCCGGCCAATGTGGCCGAACTGGTAGCCGCCCTTCAAAAACTTGTCGAAGCCGGCCATTCCGTGGTGGTGATTGAGCATGACATGGACCTTGCGGAATCCGCGGACTGGATTATCGACCTGGGTCCGGAAGGCGGTGAAAACGGCGGCCGTATCGTGGCCGAGGGACCGCCTGAAAAAATCGCTGAAATGGAAACCCTTACCGGAAAAGCCATGCGGCAGGTCTCCGAGCGTTTTCCTGATCAGCGCCTCAATAAAAAACCTGCGGCCGCCAAACCTGATAAAAACATTGGCATCGCCGGTGCCCGGGAGCACAACCTGGCGAATGTGTCCGTGACCATCCCTAGAAATCAATTGGTTGTGATAACCGGGGTTAGCGGCTCGGGAAAATCTACTTTGGCGTTTGACGTCCTTTATTCCGAGGGAAGGGAGCGATTCCTGGACTGTCTGCCCGCCTATGCCAGGCAGTATATGCAGCCGCTGGCCCGGGCGGACGTGGACCGGATCGAGGCGCTGCCCCCGACGGTGGCGCTTGAGCAGAAAATCTCGCGTGCGGGTGCCATGTCAACGGCGGGCACCGTCTCCGAAGTGTATCACTACCTGCGACTGCTTTTCGCGGCGCTCGGCACCGCCTTCTGTCCGGAATGCGGGGTACCCGGCAAAGCCGCCAATATTGAGGAAATCACCGGCCAAGTGGTGAATCACTTCAACGGCAAAAGGGTATTGATCCTGGCTCCCCTTATCCGAAAACGGAAAGGCTATCACGCAGACATCATCAAGCGGACGGCAAAAAACGGGTATTCAAGCGTCCGAATCGATGGGAAAATTTATGAATCAGGGAATCCGCCCAAGCTTGACCGCTATCGGATTCACGACATTGAAGCCGTGGTGGCCAACCGCCCGATTGACAGAAGGCATGAAGCAAGTATTCGGGCGGACATCCAAAAAGCTTTGGAAACCGGCGCCGGCACCATTATCGTCACGCAAAAAAATTCGAACGACGATCATTTCTATTCCACTCGCCGGGCCTGCCCGGAATGCGGGGCCGGATTGCCGGTGGCCGACCCGCGGCTTTTTACCTGGAGCCAGAAATTCGGCGCCTGCCCGGTCTGCGAGGGCAGCGGACGGGCGCCGGACCTGTCGGAAAATGGGGATGTCGAGCCGGCATCCTGCCCGGCCTGCGGCGGCACCCGTTTAAGACCCGAAGCCCTTGCGGTCAAAATCAACGGTTTTCATATCGGCAACGTGGCCGCGATGCCGATTAACGAAATCCTTTCATGGCTTTCCGATTTAAACCCGGATACGGACGAAATCACCGGCCAGATGATGCCGGAGCTGACGGCCCGGCTGTCTCTGCTAAATTCTTTGGGCGTGGGGTATCTCTCTCTGGACCGGGCCACCAACACGTTGTCCACCGGCGAGGCCCAGCGGGTGCGCATTGCCGCCGAGTTGTCATCCAACCTGCGGGGGGTCTGCTACGTGCTGGACGAGCCCACGGTGGGGCTCCACCCCCACAACGCCCTGGCGCTGGTCAAGGCGCTATCCGACTTGCGCGACCGCCAGAACACCGTAGTGGTGGTGGAGCATGAAGAGCCCGTCATCCGGGCTGCGGACCACGTCATCGACCTGGGGCCGGGCGCCGGAGCGCACGGCGGCCGTATTGTTAAAACGGGTACCCCGAAAATGCTTGAAAAAACAAAAGGCTCAATCACCGGCCAATGGCTCAAGGGCATCGGCAAAATCCCCCTGGGCGATCGAAGGCCGCTTGAGGAGCGCCCATATCTCATCGTGCACGGGGCAGACTGCCACAATCTAAAAAATCTTACCGTTAAATTTCCTTTGGGCCGACTGGTATGTGTTACCGGGATCAGCGGATCGGGAAAATCCACCCTGGTTCGGGATATCACTTACCGGGCGCTGAAGGCCAAACTGACCGGAAAAAAACTGCCCCCGCTGCTTTCCGGGCTTTCAGGGGCCGAATTGATCAAAAGCGTCAAGGAAGTGGACGAATCGCCGATCGGCCGCACGCCCCGCTCGGTGCCGGCCACTTATGTGGGCATCATGGACGCCATCCGGCAGATATTCTCGAGAACCCCTGAGGCCCGGGCCCGGGGCTATAAGACAGGCCGTTTTTCCTTTAATGTTTCCGGCGGCCGATGCGAGGCCTGCAAAGGCCAGGGCCGGCACCGGGTGGAGATGCCGCTTCTGCCGATCATTCACATTCCCTGCGATGCTTGCGGGGGCAAACGCTTTAACCCGGACACTCTGGCGGTGACCTTTAAGGGGCACACTATCGCCGATGTGCTGGCATTGACCGTGGATGAAGCGCTCGAACTTTTTTTTGCTTTTCCGGAAATAGCGCGGCCGCTGAAATTTTTATCGGATATCGGGCTGGGCTACATCCAACTCGGACAGCCCAGCCCGACCCTCTCCGGCGGCGAGGCCCAGCGCATTAAGCTCGCCTCCGAGCTAACCGCCCGGCAGGCCGGCGGCGGCTTCTACATACTTGATGAGCCCACCACCGGCCTTCACATGGCGGATGTGGCCAAGCTGATTTCCGTTCTCCAACGGCTGGTGGACCGAGGGGATACTGTTGTCGTGATAGAGCATGACATGGACATTATCGCCGCGGCCGACTGTATCATCGACCTCGGGCCGGAGGGCGGGAAAAACGGCGGCCAAGTGATGGCCTGGGGGTCGCCGGAAGAGGTAGCGAAAGCGGAAAACTCGCTTACCGCCCGATACCTCCGGCAGTATTTAACGCACCGAAATGCCGGGAAAAAAAAATTCTCACAAAACCATCAATAAAAACATATTCCCATTGATTATCAGATCGCTTCTGCGGTATTAAGGAATCATCAGACGGGTTGTTTCGCAGCCCCATACGAATGGCCCGGGATGTGCTTTCCCCCTGTTGGATACAGGGGCCGATGCATCTGTGAAAGTTCTTTTGAAAACCCCGCCCGAAAAGGAGGTCTATCATGGCGAAAAATTTTTCATACTGGCCCGAGGGATGGCCCAGGGAACTGAACTATCCGGAGCGTCCCGTCCACGCATTTCTTGAATACACGGCCGAGCGGGTCCCCAATCGCATAGCCATTCACTTCGGCGGCATGGTACTCACCTATTCGGAATTGAAGACCCTGGTGGATCGCTTCGCCGCCGCCCTGGCCGCGCTGGGCATTCAGAAGGGCGAACGGATGGCCATCCATTTGCCCAACTGCCCCCAGTTCGCCATTGCCTATTACGCACTGCTTAAAATCGGCGGCGTATTCACGCCGCTTTCCCCACTGCTCTCACCCCGCGAAGCATCCCACCAACTCAGCGATTCCGGCGCCAAAACGCTTCTTACCCTGGATCTCCTCCATCCCGGCATCAAAGAAATTCTAAAAGAAACGGAAGTAGAGCGGGTGATTTCAACCAGTATCGCTGACTGTTACAACGCCCTGATCGCCCCACTAAAACCGCTCGGAAAACTGCCCGTGCCGGATACTCTGGACATGCCGGAACTGATCGCCAAGCATGAGCCGGATCCGCCCGAAATCCAGTTCGATGTAAAAACGGATTTGGCCCACCTGGCATATACCGGCGGCACCACGGGTGTATCCAAGGGCGTTATGCTCACCCATGCCAATGTAGTAAAAAACACGTTACAGTTCGGGTGCTGGATGAGCGGGGCCCAGTTAAAAATCACCGACGATCAGCGGGTTGAGCTGGTATTCCCCGAGGGGGTAGACCCCGTAACTGACCGCCCCGTCGCTCAGGACCGGGAAACCGCATTGGTGGTGGTCCCATGGTTTCATGCCATGGGTACCATCGGTTATTTAAACAATATGGTTTCAGGCGGGACCACCATGGTGGTTTTCCCGCGATTCGACCCCCAGGAATACCTCGAGGCCATACGGAAATTTTCAGCCACCACCCTGGGTGGCGCCCCCCAGTTATTTGTGCCATTGGTTAATCAGCCGGATTTTGAACAGTACGACCTGTCCAGGATAAAAATCGCGGCATCCGGCGCCGCCCCCCTGCCGGTTTCTGTGCTGGAAAAAATGAAAGAAACATTTGCCTCGGGTCTGGTAATAGAAGCCTATGGATTAACCGAGTGCACCATGGGGGCCGCCTGCAATCCGCCGGGCCGATCCAAGCCGGGTTCGGTGGGGCTTCCTGTATTTGACACCGAGTGCCGGGTTGTGGACCCGGAAACGGGAGAAGCGCTGCCACCCGGACAAGAAGGGGAGATCTGCATTAAGGGCCCCCAGGTAATGGCCGGTTACTGGAATCGGCCTGAGGCCACCGCCGAGGTCTTAAAAGACGGCTGGCTTTATACCGGCGATATCGGTCGTGAGGATGAAGAGGGGTACTTCTATATTACCGACCGGAAAAAGGACATGATTATTTATAAGGGGTATAACGTCTATCCCCGCGAAATCGAGGAGGTCCTTTATACCCATCCGGCCGTTGAGCTATGCGCTGTTGTCGCCCGCAGAGATGAAACCGGAAACGAAATGCCAGTGGCCTTTGTCAAACTCAAAGACGGCATGCAGGCCGCCGAGGCCGAACTCATGGCTCACGTCAACGACCAGATCGCCGCCTACAAAAAGGTCCGGGAACTGCTGTTTACGGATGACATTCCGGTATCCCCGGCAGGCAAGGTGCTGAAACGGGAACTGCGGGAGCGCCTATGAAATAAACTGGAACCTTTAACCGCGAAAGGGAAGGACACAAACGTGATGGATGGCATCGACAAGGCACGGAGATCAGAAAATGAAAGCCATGCCGACAGTAGCATTCTTTCCGAAATAGACCGTACCTTTAAGGCACAGCGCCGGGCATTTCAGAATTCGCCTGTCAAGTCGGCCGAGCAGCGAATGTCGGATTTAAAACGGCTCAAAACAGCGCTGGTCGATCACCAGGAGGAGTTGGTTAAGGCGGTCTATGCCGATTTCAACGGCCGGGCCGAGGACGAGACCCTGATGGCCGAGTTTTTTCCCTCTGTTGAAGGCATCCGTTACGCGTCGCGAAGGGTGAAGCGCTGGATGAAGCCTAGCCGGCGCAGCGTGAACCTCGCATTCATGCCCGGCCGGGCGAAGGTCCTTTATCAGCCGCTTGGGGTTGTGGGCATCATTGTTCCCTGGAATTACCCCCTCTATCTGGCAGTGGGACCGCTGACCTATGCCCTGGCGGCCGGCAACCGGGTAATGATCAAAATGAGCGAATTCACGCCCAATACCTCGACACTTTTTCAGCATATAATCGCCCGAACATTCAAGGAAGACCAAGTGGCCGTGATCACCGGCGAAGCGGATGTGGCCGCCGCATTCTCCGCCAAACCATGGGATCATCTCCTGTTCACCGGTTCCACGGCCGTTGGCAAGCATGTCATGCGGGCGGCAGCCGACCACCTCACCCCGGTCACCCTGGAACTGGGCGGAAAATCCCCGGCTATTATCGGCACGACGACGCCGAGCATGGACGCGGCGGAGCGTATCGCCTTCGGCAAACTCTTAAATGCCGGCCAGACCTGCATCGCCCCGGATTATGTACTATGCCCCCGGAAGCGGGCCGACGCATTTGTATCGGAGCTTAAAACCTGCGTATCCAAAATGTACCCGGCCATGAAAGCAAATCCCCAGTTTACCTCCATTGTCAATGACCGGCAGTACAAACGGATTCATGGCCTGCTTGAAGACGCAAAGCAGAAAGGGGCCCAGGTCACGGAAATCAACCCGGCCGGCGAGGATTTTACGGATACCCGCAAAATGCCGCTTTATGTGCTCCAGGGGATGAAGGAGGAGATGCGCGTAATGCAGGAAGAAATTTTCGGCCTCCTTCTCCCTGTGCTTCCCTATGACGCAATTGACGAAGCGATTGCATACGTGAACGCCCACCCCCGTCCCTTGACCCTGTATTATTTTGGCTACGACCGGCGTCAAATAGATTATGTACTGACGAATACGCATTCCGGAGGTGCGCTTATCAACGACACGCTAGTTCATGTGGCCCAGGACGACCTGCCGTTCGGTGGCGTGGGGAATTCTGGGATGGGGCGCTACCACGGCCGGGAGGGATTCAACAGCTTCTCGAATGTTCGCGGCGTTTTCTACAAACCCCGGTTCAACAGCTCCCGGCTGATCTATCCGCCTTATGGCAGGTGGATTCATCGGCTTATATATAAGCTTTTCATCCGTTAGCTGAGAAGTTTTTTGGAATCAACCCCCCCGGGCCGAGGCCC
>JAGYOX010000070.1 GCA_018399235.1 Desulfobacterales bacterium
GGTGCCGTCCGCGCCCAAGCGGAAAGCCCCGGAGGAGTTTACGCACAAGGATACGTTTTAAAATATCTAAAACCCTGAACCCAATACCAATAGTTTACTTTTGGCTACGCAAACCAAAGAAAATAACTCCAGACCGGAACTGATCAAGGAGATCACCCGCCTGCGGCGGCAGGTCGCTGAGCTTCGCTCCATTGCCAAGGAGCGTGAATCAGCGGAGAAGGCGCTTAAAGAAAGCGAGGAGCAGTACCGCAGCGTTTTCGAGAACACCGGAACGGCAACCATTATCATCGAGGATGACATGAGCATATCCATGGTCAACGCCAAGTTTGAGGCGCTGACTGGGTATTCCAAAGAAGAGATTCAGGGCCGCATGAAATGGACGGACTTCGTGGTTGAAGAAGATGTGGAGCGGATGAAGGTATACCACGTCAAACGCCGGGAAGACAGCCGGTCAGCGCCTACGGAATATGAATGCCGGGTTTTTAGCCGGTTCGGCGAGGTCAAGGATATGTTTCTTCGTATTGACATGATTGCCGACAGCCGGTCGAGTGTCGCCTCATTCATGGATATCACGGCTTTCAAACAGACCGAGGCCGCGCTGATTGAAAGCGAGCGCAAGCTCTCCAAGCTGATGGGCAATCTTCCGGGCATGGCATACAGGTGCCGAAATGACAAGCACCGAACCATGAAATTTGTGAGTGCCGGATGTAAATGGCTGACCGGTTATCCCCCCTATGAGTTGATCGACAATTCCAGCCGAACATTTATTGATCTGGTGCATCCGGATGACCGGGCGCATGTGGAGGAACAGCTTGTTGAAATTCAAGCCGCTGGCCGGCCGTTTCAGATGGAATACCGAATTGTCACCGCCTCCGGTCATGTTAAATGGGTGTGGGAGGAAGGCGTCGGTATCGTCTCCAATGATGGCGAGCTTCGCGAGGTGGAAGGGTTTATTTCTGATATTACCGAGCACAAAATCGAAGAACAGCAGCTGCGAAAAGAAAACATAAAGTTAAAGTCTTTTATTAAGGAAAGATATAAATTTGGTGATATTATTGGAAAAAATTCTGGTATGCAGGATGTCTATGAACGGGTTTCAAAGGCGGCGGCAACCAATGCCAACGTGATCATTTACGGTGAATCCGGGACCGGCAAAGATCTGGTTGCAAAGGAAATCCATCGTATGGGCGATCATCCGGACAAACCGTTTGTTCCGGTCAATTGCAGTGCGATCCCGGAAAACTTGTTTGAAAGCGAATTTTTCGGGTACAAAAAGGGCGCTTTCACTGGCGCCGTAAAGGATAAGCCGGGTTATTTCGACCTGGCCAATGGCGGCACCCTTTTTCTGGATGAATTGGGTGAGATCGGCCTGGCCGCCCAGGTGAAATTGCTCAGGGTCATCGAGGGCGGCGGATACACGCCGGTAGGCGGCAATGAGGTCAGGTATGCCAATGTGCGGATCGTTGCCGCAACTAACCGGGATTTAAAAGAAGATGTTAAGCAGGGCCGCATGAGGGAGGATTTTTTTTACCGGATTCATATCATCCCGATTACACTGCCGCCCCTTAGGGAAAGAAAGGATGATCTCCCTTTGCTTATCGAGCATTTTCTTGGCCTGTACAGTGAAAAGGGGAACGTCCCTCTGATTAACGGTAAAATTCTTGGCCAACTCTATAATTATGACTGGCCCGGCAATGTCCGGGAACTTCAGAACGTACTTCAACGGTTTATCACGTTAAAAACGCTTGATTTTATGACATCCTCGGTTGCCGAGGCAGAGGCGCAAGAGGGGCGTTCCGTGTTGGCTGAGCCTATTGAGGATGCCCAATCGCTTGAATCGCTGGGCGAAGCAGTGGCGCATTTTGAAAAAAGTGTTATATTAAAGCGACTAGAGGCCAATCATTGGCACAAATCCAACACTGCTGAACAGCTGGGTATCAACCGCAAAACCCTGTTTCGCAAGATGAAGCATTATAGTCTTATTTAGCCCCGAAATGTCTCATAATTGCCCCAATAATCAATATTTATATTATTACTATAAGTTATAATATAAATATTGATTATGCTGAGGCATCATTGCCTCATAATACTCCCTTTAATATATTCCAACATAATCAAATTTTTTTTCTTTACTCAGGCAGTCAATCTGTCATTTCTGCTTTAATCATTTTAACTAATTGATCTTAAGACAAAATATTATATACCCCCTGTCAGGAAGCCAAGGTAAATTGTTACATGGTATGGTATTTGCATTTAATATAATCTTCTTTTTTCATCAAAAAAAAGGGGGTCACTGGTAAATATTTGATTTATTGATATTTGCACTTAAATTATAAAGCTTCGTCAGACAAAAGGAGGCGATATATATGTTTTTTTCTAAACTGTCATTCCTCAATATGGGGGGTACTGCAAAAAAGCCGGATATGCTGCCGGTTGATTTCGGAGCGATGTACTATCTATACCCTTCGGAAAACCAATATTCCGGGTTTGAGTCCATCAGCCATATTGAAAAAATCATTGAGCGAGTGAAAGCCTATTTTAAAAAGGATGAAGAATTACAATACTATAAAAACGATTTTTTATGCTGATGTGGGGTTATTAATAAACTGACGGGTCATAACCTCCACTCACCTCCAAAGGCGCCCGAATGGTTGGATATAGCCAACACCTTCGGGCGCTTTTTTTTAAGAAATAGATCCGAGGCATCAATCATTCCTCTGGGATTTCCCCTCTGCCATTAACAATTCATTGTAAATATCACTGATTATCATACGCGATATTTCATTCATTGACAGGCTCATGGCCTCAACAAACCCGGCAGGGGTATTTTCAGGGCAGGGCTTATTGACACTATAGGTCTTCTGAAAACAGATTTGCTCGGCAATATTCCTATATCCGGTATCAATCAATGTTATTGAAACCGCCGCAACCGCTTCCCACTGCCTCTGCTGGTCGTTCTCATAAAAAGCCTCTAGGCTGCCAACCAACCGGTGGGTCGCAGCCTCCCCCCCATCTAAGAAAACCGCATTGACGATATCCGCATGCCGGAGGTCCCTGGCCAGGAACCGACTCACCATTTGATCCGGCGCAGATATCCAGCGGTGGTAGGTATATTTGGATGTGCCATATCGGCCCTCGCGGTAGATGATTGGTTTCGAGTTGTATAGATCAGACGGTTGAAACGGATCAACCCGGATTATATAGGGAAGGGGCGTTGACTCAAATGAGGCTTCAGGCGGCGGATAATCCAGCTGATAAAATTTGACCGGTTGCGGTGGGCTTTTGTGGCTGATACATCCGATGACAAGCATGGATAGAACAATAATTCCGTAAAAGGCTGCTTGGAGTCTCCCATATTTCATGTCTTATCCTTCTTATTTGCCCACCGCCTTCGCAGGTGGCGGCGGTTGACTGAATAACAGTTTTGACGGCTGGTTAAGCAGTTCTTCGATTAACTGGTTCAGGTTGATGCTCATCGATTCCAGATGCTGCAAGGAAACATTGAGGTGCTGTTGAAACCGGGTCAGCTCCCGGTTGGTGTCATTGATTAGTTCGGAGCCGGATTGGATCATCAGGGAGGCATTATTTAGAGCGGTTTGAAATTTTTTAATTGACTCTTCAATTTCTTTACTGTGCGCAGCAAGGCTCCGTCTCAACTGGTCAACCGAGCGATCCGTATTGCCTATCAGATGATTCATATTACGAGACGCCTCGTGAAGATCTTTCCTGATCGGCGTCCATTTTTCCGGGGCGATTAACTCCTCTGCGGCAGCGAGAGTTTCCTGGATTCTTGCTGAGACTTTTTTGACCTGAGCATCCGAAAGCACCTGGTTAACATTTTCGAGTGTAGTGGAGAAATCGGCAGCGATTTTACTGAAATCAATTTGTTTGACTTCGTTCACGATTTCATAGAGATCAGTAAACAGCTGTTTCATTTCAGAAGGCTTGGTGGCAATCACGGGGTGCTTGGGCTCGAAGTCCAATTGCGGCAGGCAAACGATCTCATCCCTAGTAATCCGTTCCAGCTCAACAAACATGATGCCGGTGATGCCGACCGATTTTATCTGTGCCGCCAGTTTTTTTATGTCTTTTAATGGTTCGCGGAGATTGATTACGATCTGGACCAGCCTGCCGTCAGGCGCGACACGGATATCTTCTACCCTCCCGATATCCACCCCCCGGTATTTTACCGAGGAATCTTTTTTCAAGCCCTGGATCGATTCATCAAAAAAGGCGACATACTTTCGTCCTTCTTCGAAATACTCGACCATACCCAGCCATAGAATAAAAACAATGACGACCGCCATGCCAATGATAACAAAAAGTCCCACTGAAAATTGTGTCCTAACTGAGGGCATGCATCCGCTCCTTACTTTTCTTCAATCCATTCAACCGGTATCCGGCCGCGGGCAATCGGATTATCGTATTTCATTTTCGGGTACCCCACACAGATGGTGGTCACAATTTCATAGGGGTATTTAATGCCAAGAAGTTTTTTTACCTTGGGTGCATAAGGTACGGTGCTGGCAATGAATCCGACGTAGCAGGTGCCAAGTCCAAGTGAGTGGGCGGCCATAACCATGTTATGGGCGGCAAGGGCCGAGCAGATCTCCGGATTGCTTATGCCACGCGTGTCCTTTAATACGTGGATCACTGCAGGAGCGCCAAATGTGATGGAATCGTTATTCTGGTTGACCTTTTCCATTGCAGCGATCGGCCGCTGATCCCATTTGTTCGCAGAAATAGCGCTAAGCAGCGTAACAATCATTTTTCGCCACCGGCTCTTTCCGACATAGAGCTTTTTAATCATGGTTAAAACCTTGGCACAGAGCCTGTCAACCTCTTTGTTGATCTCTGGGTCCGTTACCACAAGGAATTTTTCAGGCTGACCGTTGCCGGCGGAGGGTGCGAACCTGGCCGCTTCAATAATGCGGTTTAGCATCTCCCGCGGTACCGGTTTGTTTTTATAGAGCCGGATGCTTCTCCGTTCGTACAACACCTTCTCTGTTTCCGTGAGATCTCGGGCAATGGCTTCATAATCCCTGTCGGCATCTGATTCGCCAAACGGCCGGGGCGGCGTCATTTCACCGTATTTATCTTCCGGTGTTTTGTATCTGCCCTCGAGCACCCGGTATTCACCCCGCATCCGAATACAGTTACCAGGACATACGGCTTCGCAGTTGTTGCAGGCAATGCAGGCAATCTCCATGCCGTCAAGTCCGGTGGCATAGGGTTCTTTTTTTTCTTCATCCCATTGCAGGCAGGAAGTGGGGCACGTGTCTACACAGGCCTTACAGTGTGTGCATTTTTCCGGTTCATATTCGAATCGGGTAAACCGGGTTGGCGGTAAATGGGCTTTGGAGAACTTTTCAAAAAATGATTGTTTCATGAGACCCCTCCGATTTATTTCTTTCTTCTTTCATCTCAGCGCGCCGGCTGAAAAATTTACGCACCATCGGATTAGAACTGTTTGTTTTTAATTCAAAAGGCGCTCCCTCGGCGATAATCCGTTTTGATGATTTCTCAAGCATGACGAGCCGCTGGCTAAGATTGAAAATACTATCCAGTTCATGGGTGACAATGATCATAGTGGTGCCCAATGATCGGTTGATGCTTAAGATCAATTCGTCTATTTCTGCAGCTGTTATTGGATCCAGCCCGGCTGAGGGCTCGTCAAGAAAAAGGATTTCAGGGTTTAATGCCATGGCCCGGGCCAGACCCGCGCGTTTTCGCATACCGCCGCTTATTTCTGACGGTAGATGGTCCACGTAGCACTCAAGGCCGACGAGGGAAAGTTTCATTCGGACCATGTTTGCTATTGTTGCCTTGGGAAGATCGGTAAATTCAATAATCGGCAGCGCTACATTTTCCCCAATGGTCATTGAGCCAATCAGTGCGCTGCTTTGGAATAAGACCCCGATTTTTTTCAGGGCATTTTGAAATTCCTCATCAGCACACTGGGTAATGTCAACATTTCCGATAAACACACTGCCCATATGCGGCGTTTCAAGGCCGATCATGTGGCGCATAAGCGAACTTTTTCCACTGCCGCTGCCGCCGACAATCATAAAGATTTCTCCGCACGCCACTGAGAAGCTGATATCGTCAAGAATCAATTCATTATTATAACTTATTGTAAGGGATTTGACCTCAATAATAGGGGATTGCCGCATAAATATTTATCCTATATAGCTTCGAATAACCGCAAAGACGGAGTCAAACAGGATGATCAAGAATATGCTGTTAACCACCGCCGCAGTTGCTGCGTGCCCGACGGCCGATGCTCCGCCTTGCGCCTGAAAGCCTTTAAGACAGCCGACGACTGAGATCAGAATGGCAAAAACCAAAGATTTCATCAGGCCCCAGCACAGTTCAAATATGGTAAGCGTATCGATTGTCTGCGTTATATAGGCGCCGGCAGTAAGGTCAAGCATGGCGATGCCGATCAAAAGACCGCCGGCAATACCAAAGAAGTTGGCAAATACCGTTAAAAGCGGTATGGTGATAATCGCTGCCACCAGCCTGGGTATGACAAGGAAAAGCGTAGGATTGAAGCCCATGGAAAACAGCGCATCGATTTCTTCTGAGATTTTCATGGTGGCAATTTCAGCGGCGTATGCAGAACCGGTGCGCCCGGCCACGACAATCGCCGTCATGATGGGACCGAGTTCAGATACCATGGCCATCGCGACAAGCGATGCCACATAGATATTGGCGCCGAACTGTTTGAGCTGAAGCGATGACATGAAGGCAATAATCAATCCAAGCAGGAAGCTTATAAGGGCTACCACCGGCAGCGCATCAACCCCGGTAGCCTTCATGTAATTGATTGTATCCTGTCCGCGCAAGGACTTGGGGCGCTTTAAAACATTTTTGAGGGACAGGGTAATTGCCCCAATAAATGAAACCATAAACTTTACGTTGGATAGGGCCTCAATCGTTGCCGCCCCGAACTCGACGATGATATTGTTTTTGGGCTGTCCGAATGTTACCGAGCAGCGTGCATTAAAATCAAAATTGACTAAAGACAATGTTTTTTTGTAAGTTTCCGGCGGATTAACGATATGAAAGTCGGACTCCGAAATTTTTAGGTGATGTTTTAGCTCAAAAAGTACCAGCGCCCCGTAATCATCTAGAACGGCGATATCAGTTAGATCAAAGTAAAACGGCGGGGAAGCCTTTTTTAACTCGGAATACAGCCGCTTCAGGCTCTCTGAGGCTGTTTCAATGGAGAGGTTGCCGCCCAGTCGAACAGTGTACCCGCCGCCGTTGTTTGCAGAGATTTTGTAATCACAGGTGTGGATGGGTGTATCCATAGATTTAGGTGTCTGGCAAAAGAGTTAATCGAAATCTTTTAATATAAATACAGGATTTACATGTATTAGTCAAAACGGTTCTTGATTTGCGGATTTATAATTACAAATCGATAACGGCAAGGAATGCCTGAAGAGGAAGCTTGATTACTTGGAGAATTTCTATGGGAGCGTTGCCGAACTCGCAGATCAGGGGATGGGTGAAAAGCGGATCATGAAAAAACTGAAATTAAACGAAATGTTGTTGGTAAAGCTGATGTGCTTCGGCAATGTGAGCATGAAGCATATGGTTCGCTCGGTCATTAAAACCCGGGGCCAAGTGGCGGTTTAGTGTGATAAATCCCCCTTTATCCCCCTTTGAAACCTTTTCAACTGCTTCTGATAGTAGGAGGTATCCCCGCGAGCCTTTGAGAGTGCCCGTTTTTCGATTTCAATGGCTTTCTCATATTCGCCGTTGATAAAATAGGCTTCAGCCAACGTATCCAGAATATGGGGCTGCTGCTTAAGGTCGGCCGCGCGTTTGGCGAGTGCCAGAGCTTTTTGGGGCTGATAAAATTTTTCCCTTTCCGCCGTGGCATAAAGCCATGCCAGGTTATTTAGCGCCCGTGTATTATCCGGCTCAAACTGCAGCGCCCGCTCATAGGCATTTGCTGCCCTCCGAAGATTTTTTTCACTGTAATACAGGTCTCCCAGCAGTACATGAAGTTCAGCGTTTTTCGGTTCCTGTTGAACCCGTTTTTCAATCAGGGACTTTATAAACCCTGCGTTCATGCGGTTGCCGGCTGCCCCGAAGCTCAGCTGGAACCCCATCCAGCCGACCAGGCAAAGCGCCAGGATATAAATCATGATGCTTTTTTTGACTTTTTTATTGTGTCTGTGAACCCAGCGTTCATCGGATTCACACTTCAGAAGGTAATCAATTCGCTCCTGGATACTGAAATGATGCCAGTTTGGCTGGTCCTTGGGCTGGCCGCTGGCCGCGGCGATCTTTTCAAAGGTGGTCACCAGGGGCGTGGCATCCTTCATGATGGTGTAGGCATAAACATCGGCCTGGCGCTCAAAGTTTCGCATGAAATAGCCAAAGATGTATCGGAAATAAACCAGAAAAATTGCAATCATCATGATGCTGAAGCTGATGCTGGTAAATGTGGCATAGGTGTTTGCTCTCTGCCCCAGAAATCCAAAGGCGGCTTCCGCGTAAATAATGATATATGTGATAAAATCAAGGATTGAAAAGGCAAGGATGAGGTAGCCGGCAAAAAACAGGAGGTAGAACAAAAGGTGCTTTTTTTTGATGTGACCGATTTCATGGGCGATGACCGCATCGATTTCGTAAGGTTCCAGGTAGTTTAACAGGGCCGGGGTCACCAGGATATAACGGAACTGCCGGATCAGCCCCATAACACCGGCGGTAATCATCCGGCCGCCGAAAAGCGGCCAGATCATAATGTCCTTGTATGGCATATTGGATTTGCGGCATAAAAGATCAATGCGATACCGCATTCTTCCTGATTTGAGCGGACGGCAGCCCCAGAATTTCTGAATTAACGTAGGACCGATAATGGCAATAAGGACAAGAAAACCTAAAAAGTAGACAATCTGGCCTTCAGTCGACAGGAGCATCTTTTTCGGCAGCTCAAAAGGAAGATTGTTTATAATGTCTGCTGTAATGGACAGGATAAACCAGGGCAGCAGAATCGGCAGGGAAAAGGTGATATTGGACAGGATGTGATCTTTTCGGGACACGCCGGTTTTGTAAAGGTTGGTATGCGTTTTATGCGAAAACCCCCATACAAGGCACAGGTAAAAGATAAATACGCCTAAAAAGCACAAGGCTTCAAATGTCGGAAACAGTTTGAACAGGGCGATCTGCCTGAGCCATACGCCGATATTTAACACATAGATGTCAATGGCATAGATAAAAATCGCCATTACACACTGACGGGTTACGGCAGAATTGAACTGGTAGTCAAGGCTGGCGAAATCGGTGCGGCCGATACGTTGGTTGATGGATCTGAAAATCATTCGGGTCCCGGCGGCAAATACCGCGATCAGCCCGAAAAACATGATCAGGGAATAAAAAGGGCCCACCTGGGGTTCGGATGCCGGCTGATAGGTGGTGTAAATGAGCAGTGCAACAATGAAATAGATGAAATTGCCAAACATTACGACGCATCCGGTTCCGGCTGGTAAAAACGCTCTTTTTCACTGTAAATGCAGCCGCAGTACTGCTGACGGTAAAGCCCCATCGCCTTGGATTGTTCGATGCCAGTCCGCCAGCCCTCGCGAAAGTCCGCATAGTAAAACGGGACGCCGATCTGCTTTCCCACGGATTCCCCGATATCGCGAATCAGCTCATGATTCTGCTGTTTGCTGTAAAGAAGGGTAGTGGTGAAATAGTCAAATTTACCCCGCTTGGCGATATGCGCGGCGGCCTTGAGCCGTTCGTGATAGCAGATCCGGCAGCGTTTGGCTTCCCTAAAAACCATGTTCCGGATAAACCCCTCAAGATCATAGCCTTCCTGGTATATGACCCGCAGACCGCTTTTTTCCGAATACTGACGGACGGCCTCCTCTCGTTTCATACACTCTGTATAGGGATGGATGTTATGCCGATAAAAAAAACCCATCAGTTCAAACCCGCTGTCCCTGAGGACCTGCACGGGATAAATAGCGCAGGGCCCACAGCATATGTGAAGCAGCATTTTCATTGGCGCTCCCCGAATATGGCGGTGCCGATACGGACAAGCGTCGCCCCTTCGCAGATGGCTGTTTCAAAATCTCCGGACATGCCCATGGAGAGTTCCTCCATGGAAATATTCGGGATGTTTTCCGCTGCGATTTTATCCCTTAACGCGACAAGCGCTTTGAAATAGGGGCGGACTTTCTCCGGGGCGTCAAAGAAGGGAGGGATGGTCATCAAGCCCTTTACCGAAATATTTTCAAACGGACTGATCTCGCGTATGAGGGAAATCGTATCCGCTTCACTGGCACCGGATTTGGCATCCTCCATTCCGATGTTGACCTGGATCAGTATATTTTGGACCTTATCGTGTTTGGCCGCCTGCTTGTTGATCTCCCTGGCAAGCTTGACGCTATCCACCGTGTGAATCATATCAAACCAGCGAACCGCAAATTTTGCCTTATTGGACTGCAGATGGCCGATGAAATGCCAGGATACATCCGCATCAGTCAGTTGCTCGATTTTATCCCCGGCTTCCTGAATGTAGTTTTCTCCCAGGATTTCAACCCCGCCTTCAATCGCCGGACGGATGTGTTCGGCCGGTACGGTTTTGCTTACCGCCACCAGCCTCACCGTTTTCGGATCGCGCCCACAGGCGACTGCCGCCTCACGGATCCGCTGATGGGTTCTTTCTAACGGTTCAAACATAGAAAATTTTACCTGTTTTTTTTATTATCTATAGTTCTTATTCTGTGCATCCGGGACAATGACCCCCTGCTTAACCAAATGGTCCATGACCTCGCAAAGGGGAAGCCCGACGACATTGGTGTAAGAGCCGTCAATCCGATGGATCATAAACGAGCCCAGCCCCTGGATGGCATATCCGCCGGCCTTGTCATAGGGCTCATCAGTAGCAATATACCATTCAATTTCCGCAGATGTTAACTCTTTAAATGTCACCGCCGTTTTAGACACATCGGAAAACTGATGCGCCCTAGCCCTGCAGACGCACGCATATCCGGTAAACACATAATGGGTTCGCTTGCTGAGCTGTTCCATCATGGCCCGCGCCGCATCAACTGAGCGCGGCTTTTCAAGGATTTGACCATCAACCCACACAATGGAATCCGCTCCGATCACCCAGCTATCCGGATACAAGTCCGCCACATCACCCGCTTTAGCCTCAGCCAACCGTTTAACATAATCTTGCGGCCGGGTGGTAACCGAAAACTCTGCTTCTCTAATGCGGCTTGGATATACGGTAAATTCAAGCCCGGCATTCTCCATCAGAAACCGTCTTCGCGGTGATTTGGATGCCAGGATAATTTGGGAGTCAATTTTCAACTGCTGCATGGCGATTCATTAACAAAACTTTGTGGGTTTGACAAGCCAGACCTCCCCCTGACCTCCCCTGAAATATTGAAGATAGCTTGACAACTAAAGGTATAAAAGATAATACAGCACTCAAAGCAACCCTTGTGCCTGGGTGGCGGAATTGGTAGACGCAAGGGACTTAAAATCCCTTGAGGCTGAGTCCTCGTACGAGTTCGATTCTCGTCCCAGGCACCAATAAACTTAATTAATTGCCAGTCTTTCTAATTCATGACAATCCAAACTAATTCCGATATTAACAAATGAAAAGCCAAGCCGAATATTGGGTTAGCTCTGCAAAGCATGATCTTGAAGTCGCGGAGACACTTTTTAAATCCCAAAAATATGATTGGTGCCTTTACATTGGGCATCTTGTCTTGGAAAAAACTTTGAAAGCATGCTATGCTGAATTTATAGGAGATATGCCGCCGAGGATTCATGATCTTGTGAGGCTAGCAGTTTTGGCCGGAATTGAACTTGATGATGCCACTTTAGAATTTCTTGATTCAGTCAATACATTCAATATATCAATCCGATATCCGGATTATCAGTTCAAGTTTTATGAAATGTGCACTTATGAATTCACCAATGATAATTTCAGTCGTATGAAGGGTGTTTACCAGTGGTTGTTAAAGAAGATGAATATATAGATAGGGTAAAATCGTTTCTCAACTTGTTGTTGGAAGATGGATTTGATGTATCGGAAGCCTATATTTTTGGCTCGGCGATAAAAGGCAGTGAAGACGAAGACAGTGATATCGATGTGGCTCTTGTTTCCAAAGATTTTGAAGGTTTACCATATTATGATGTTAAAAAAATATTTAAATATCGAAAAAATGTGGATTTACGCATAGAGGTGCATCCTTTTGCTCTAAATGATGTGAAATCTAATCCATCTCCTTTTTATTTAAATATTAAAAAAAGTGGCATAAAAATCCATTAATTATTCAAACGATTTCCCGGAGGCCGCTCTATGCATCTTTGTGTCGTAGGAACCGGTTATGTCGGGCTTGTCGCCGCCGCCTGTTTTGCGGAAATGGGCAACCACGTGATCTGCGTGGACAGCAACCCGAATGTGGTAGATACCTTAAACAGCGGCAGAATCCATATATTTGAACCCGGTCTTGAGGATATCGTTCAGAGAAACGTCTCAGAAGAGCGCCTCCATTTCACCGGCGATCTGGCCGAGGGCATCAAATATGCCCGCTTTATCTTCAACTGCGTGGGCACCCCGCCGCAGGCGGATGGCTCCTGCGACCTATCTTATGTCTATAGGGTGGCCGAGCAGGTGGGACAGGTAATGACAGAGCCCAAAATTGTCGTCACCAAGTCAACGGTTCCGGTGGGAACCGCCGACCGCATTCACGCCATCATCTCCGGGGAACTTGAAAAACGGGGGATTGACATCCCATTCGACGTGGTTTCAAACCCGGAATTTTTAAAAGAAGGCGATGCGGTCAGTGATTTTATGAAACCGGACCGCATCATCATAGGAACCGACAACCCGGATGTGGCCGAAGAGCTGGAGAGTCTATACGCTCCTTTTGCCAGAAGCCGTGAAAAGCTTCTCCTCATGAGCATACGCAGCGCAGAGCTGACCAAATATGCGGCAAACTGTATGCTGGCTACAAAAATATCCTTTATTAATGAGATTGCCAATATCTGTGAACAGGTGGACGCTGATATAAAGGATGTCCGCATGGGCATCGGATCAGACCACCGAATCGGCTATTATTTTATTTATCCAGGTGTCGGCTACGGCGGGTCTTGCTTTCCCAAGGATGTTAATGCGCTGATCCATACAGCTTCGGATCATGGTTATGTTCCGGAGCTGTTGAATGCTGTTGACCGTGTTAACCAAAACCAAAAACGGATGCTGGCCAAAAAGATCAAGGCCTTTTATGAGGACAAGGGCGGGATCAAGGGAAAAACCCTTGCCATATGGGGTCTTGCATTTAAAGCCAATACGGACGATATCCGGGAATCCGCGGCTATCGACATCATAAATGAACTAACGCAGGCAGGCATGCACATCCGGGCATATGACCCGCAGGCCGGCAAGCCTGCCAAGGAACTCTTCTCCGGCAATCGCCTGGTAGATATCAACACCAAGCAATACAGCATCCTGGAGGATGCCGATGCCCTGGCCATCGTTACCGACTGGAACCAGTTCCGCAACCCGGATTTTGAGCGAATCAAAAACGCCCTTAAAACACCGGTCATCTTTGACGGCCGCAACCTCTACGCCGCCCAGAACCTATCAAGCCTCGGATTTACCTACTTTGGCGTTGGCAGGCCCGGAAAAAGCGCTTCAGGGACTGAAATTTTATAAATCGAGGCATTGCAAATCCATCTGGCCGGTTTTATTATTACGAAAAAAACTCTGATAACAAGATGTCTGATAACAAGATGATAGGTAAACTTGCCCATATTTTGACCGATTTTAACCCCCGGGTCCTTTTTGCGTATATTTTCGGTTCGACCCATACAGAAAGGCAGAATCCGCAAAGTGATTTGGATATTGCCGTGTATCTGGATGTAGAAGCCGATGGATTTAAATTAGACCATAAGCTGTCTTTTTATACGGAAATATCCAGGACGTTAAAACGGAATGATATTGATGTCGTGATTTTGAATACCTGTACCAACCAGATGCTTCTTTATGAGATAATGACTAAAGGCAGGTTGATTTACGATGCTGATGCCGGGATCCGAGCGGTTTTTGAGCAAAAAACGCTTCATGCTGCGATTGATTTCAAAGAGCAACGGGAAAGAATTTTTGCATGATAAAAGAACGGATTGAACAGAAAAAAGGCCGCATTACTGAATATGTGCGTTTTCTTAGAGACATTCAGACTGACTGTGCTGTTCGTATTGACACCGATCCAATCTACCGCGGGGCGTTGCTGCACTATTTATATTTGATGACGGATTCTTGTATTGCATTGGCTGAACTGGTTATAAAATTTAAAGCGCTTCGCCCCCCGCAGACATATGCCGAGGCTTTTGATATCCTCGGGGCAAACCATATTCTTGCCCCTGAGTTTGCCTATTCATTTGCCAAAATCGCCGGTTTTCGCAATTTCCTTGCGCATGACTATGAAAATATAGACGGGCAAAGAATCTGTGAATATCTGCTTTCCGGTTTAGACGAAGTTGAGCAGTACGTGTCGCAAATAGAAAGTACTGTCCATTCGTCTTAAACTCCAACTTATCTTTTTCATCGCAAAGCATCCGTGCACCTCAAATTCCTGAAAGATAGCTTAGCATAAATATTTTAAAACTTGACTTTTAAAATATCCATGTTATTTTAAATCTATGTTTAAAAGATGGCTAAGTCTTCCTGAAACAAAAAGCTGCCTGGTAATCGGACCCAGGCGCTCCGGAAAAACTACTCTGCTCAAGCAGCGATACCCAATGCTGCCATATGCGACTTTGGATGACTTGGATCTGCTCGACTGGGCCAAAAAAGATCCCAAGGGATTTATTCAATATTTTGGAAGTCCGGCCATTATTGATGAAATTCAGCGGCATCCCCCGCTGACAATAGCGGTTAAGTATGCCATTGACAACGCGGATGCCCGGTTATTGATGACCGGCTCCAGCACTATCGGGCTCATGGATGCCGCCGCAGACACACTGGCCGGCAGGATCAATATAGTGCCGCTTCCAGCCGCCTGCTGGGGCGAGAACAACGGCGACCCAATGCATTCAATTTTTCATGATCAAGCCGGGCCGCTGCAGCTTAAAGAAGGCGGCCGCGGACTGAATGAGGCGCTTCACTACGGCCAGTTTCCTGAAGTGCTCAACCAGCAAAGCATTGATGCGAAAAAACAGATTCTTGCCAACTACAAGAACACCTATTTTACCCGGGATTTGATGCAATTATCAAACATTGAGAATCTCGATGGCCTGATGGCGGTTTTTCATCACCTGATCCGCTCCATCGGGTCCCATCTGGAAGTCTCCGGTTTTGCCAAAGAATCCGGACTCAGCCATCCTACCGCCAAAAAATACTTAAATGCATTAAGCCAGGCCCAACTTACGTTCAAGCTTTACGGCTACCCATATGGGCCAGCCAAACGCTTTATTAAAGCGGCCAAAACCTATTTTGCCGACAATGGCATCATCAGCAGCTTTAATGTCCGCCTGAATGAGGGCCAGCTTGTCGAGAATTTCGTGATTTCAGAGCTGGAGAAGCGCCGCAAGCTGGGGCTCATCAGAACCGATCAATTTTATTACTATAAAAGCACCGGAGGTAATGAAATCGACCTGATTTTCGAAATAGATGAAACCGTCTTCGCGATTGAAATAAAGGCGACTGCCAGACCGGGTCCAAAAGACTTGCGGAATCTGAAACAGTTCAAGGACCGTCTGGATCGCCCGGTCAAACGGTTTCTTTTTTATTCCGGCGAGACATACCGCAAAGAAGATGATATCCGCCTCATCCCAATAAGCGCTCTTTTCAGAGGCAGCTGAGCTTATAAATGACCAAAAGTCCGAATATGCTTGACGCCCAAAATAAAAGCATTTGCTTAGGGGATTTGACGCCATCCATCTCGCATCGGCATTAATAATACAAGAAAAATTTCCCCTTGATTTTTTCTTTGCCTGTTTTGACAAAAGACTCAATCAAGCCGCCAAACAGGAAGGGATTGAATCGTTTTGACATGCCTGCGCCAATGGCCAAGGCGAGACCATCAAAGAAGCCAAAGAAAATCTCAAAGAAGCGGTTTCGTTAATATTGGAAGATCGAATGGAAGATATTAAGCGCGGTCTGCCGCCTAATGCGATTATAAATGCAGTTGCAATTTAATGAGAAGAAAAGATCTTGAGAAAAAGTTGCGCCGTGTTGGCTGTTATCTCAAAAGATAGGGGCGTTCCCTTTCGCTTTGGATCCATCCGAAAAATGGAGCAATTGAAACTATACCGCGCGCCATAGTGAAATAAAGGAACCGTTGGCCAACAAAATTTTTAAAAACAATGAATGCACTTTAGCCTGCCGCATAAATAAAGATTCCAAACAAATTGACCGTTGTCCAATTAAAACCCATAAACTTTATTACTGTATTACTGTATCCCTATGCCGTCACTGAGGGGGCAAATATATATAGCACATTCAGCCAAACCGGCTTCACCGATGCCCTTTTGCAAATCGCCGGAAACCACAAAAACCTCTACCTGGAATCCGTCCCTTATTCATGATTTAGCCTGCCAGACCGGTTCGATGTTCGATTCTTTCGAAAATTTCCGATCCAAGTTCGCCGCATTAATATATCCCTTAACCATTCTATCCTTAGTGGTTGTATTTAGGAGTAGTCGATGTGCGGATACTGCGCCTCTCGGTGTCATAAAAACAATTGCACGGGGCAATTCCGAGACACCAAAATTAAAGTATTCCTACTTTGCTCCCATCCTGATAAATATAAACT
>JAGYOX010000071.1 GCA_018399235.1 Desulfobacterales bacterium
AATTTACAGGTAAAAAAAGCCTGTCAAAGGGGGTATGATGAAAAACATTAAAAAATTATCCGTTATCGGCTTTTTATTTATTATCATAGCCGTCTTAGCCATATTCCAACCCGCCTGGGGAGCGGATGATATTTCGGTAACCGATATCCAGCCCGTTTATGTTGAAAAAGGATCAACTAATTATACGGTTACGGTACGGGCCATTGTCGAAAACAATGGCGAAGGGGATAATGTTGTGCTTGATATAGCCGCCATTGACGGCGAGGGGTTTCAGCTGAAAACTTTGAAACTGAGCGGATATATCGAAGCAGGAAAAAAGAGAGCCCTGATTGGACGGATTAGAATCGAAAAAAGCGTTTACGAACAAATTGCCCAATGGGAATGCTTGAGATAGTTCGTTTCATTTAATCACCCTCAGATGCCCCATCTGCCTTAACCGGCGCCACAGTTCCCGAACAATCAACATAGCGGCGCCGTCGGCATCCAGATTCGGTTTGTCTGAAAAAAGCCGGCACGCCTCAAGTAGCTTTTGGTTGCCGGAATTCAAACCAAACTGTTGGCGAATTCCCTGGCCCAAAGAAATACCCGCCTCTGAAAGCTGATCACCCTGCATACTGGCAATTCTTGCCTTGATTTTTGGCGACAACTGCTCCATCAGGGCATCTATAGCCTCCTTGACACTGACGGGAAAAATCTGAGCAGAGCCTTCAGCCGTTCCCAATTCATATGGGCGATTCACGAAATCCGGCATGGCATCGGATATAATGCTGATGTAAAAAACCGTTTCCAGCATCTTGAAAACTGCCTGATAGATTGCCGGATCCTTGCTTGCCCGCGGACCGGCAATATTCAAATTTTCAATGCCGTGCTCTGATATCCAGTCATTGATGTCAATGGCCGCGTCAAAAGCCAGGGTATAATTTAAATCAATATAAAGACACGGTTTGTCATGCGTCTCAGCCAGCTCCCGGGTCAGAAGAGATCCGCCGGTTAATTCGCCGTGGCTTAAAATTAATGTGCCGTCGGAATCCAGCACATTCTGCTCGGTCCGATCATGATAATTGCCTGATTTCATCTCCCATAGCACATAACGATCGGGGATTATCCCGTCCTCTGCTTTCCGGCCGGCCGGTACCCATCCCCCATAGGGAAGCTCATATTCAATGGCAAAGTCAAGCGCCGCCCGGTCAGCGCCGGTTTGCGCCCCAGATATAATCTTTTTCAACCGCATCATTCAATCAGATCCTTCGTTTATTAGCCTTTTACAATTAAAAATAATCCATAGAACCGGTATTTCAATTCGATGCTAGGGCGGCAGTTTAAATAACAATCCCCATGAGCTCAAGAGCATTTTTTTTAAAAAAAAATTTTGAAATATATCTCATAATTTGACATAATCAAATATTTCATATTAATATCAGCAGTCAACGCGTTTTGCATTCATCTACGAATTCGAAGAGGAGCTTCGAATAAATGAATCACTTCATCGGCTTCTGTATTAAACGGCCCATCGCGGTGTTTATCATTCTTGCCTGCCTCACGATTATGCTCGCCCCGGGCATGCTTCGATTGGAAATTGATAACTCCATTGAAAACATGATGCCCCAGCATGACGCGAAATATAAATATTATAACCATATAAAAGATATATACGGGGACAACGGTAAATTTATTGTGATGGCCATATCCCCCGACAAGCTGTTGAGCCATGAAACCCTTAAACAATTCGACCGTCTAATCAGGGATATTGAAGCCTTCCAGGATTTCAACAGATCCAAAGAAAAAGAACGCATAGGAAAATTTCTTAGCCTGCTTACCCGGGAGTCCATCGGTTTTAAAGCCCTGCTCGACCATTTTGCCGATGATCCGCCGTTTCAACGGACCCTTGAGCGTAAGGTACAAAAGCTATTTGGTGAAATCGACACCCTTTCCCAAACCCAGTTGAAACAATTAAAAACCGAATTGTTGGTGGTTTACGAATTAAAAAGGCAGGAGCTCGTTGACGAGATCCTTTCCCCCTTAACCGCCGAGGATATCAAGGGCGAAGCAGATGTCCTTGAAACATATGAGCTGATTGAAACCGACAGGGAGGGCAACCGGGTCATCCCTGAAACCAAATCCGAAATCCATCAATTTAAACAGCGCCTACTTCGTAACCCCGCATTTAAAGGAGTGCTTTATACTCAAAAGCCCTCTACAGAAGAGATAGCGGATTATGGGGCTTTAATCAAATTCAAGGACCGGGAAACACACCGGGATGCGGTCACCCGGGAACTCATGGCGATATTTGAAGGCTACCCTGCACTTAATTTGACTTACACCGGAATGCCGGTTGTCTATGTCTGGTCGGTTGATTATATCCGGGTCGATTTTCAAACCCTTGTGCCGCTGGTCATCCTTGTCGTAATTGCGATTTTCTATTTCAATTTCAGGTCCTTACGCGGCGTTTTACTGCCCATGCTCTCTCTTACCATGGCAGAGATCTGGGTGCTTGGGTTGATGGGTTATCTGGGGTATAAAATTACTGTCATGGCCTCCTCCCTGCCCGCTCTTTTGATCGCGGTCGGCAGTTCCTATGCCATTCATATACTGAATCAGTACTATAACGACTTTGATATGATCAGCCGAAGGGGCAAAGAAAAAGGGCTCTTTATTTCCATGACCCGCATTTCTCTGACGGTCCTATTAACCGGCATCACCACATTTATCGCCTTTATTACCCTTAGTACAAGCCAGCTTTCGGCCGTAAGGGAATGGGGAATTTTTTCCGGCATCGGGGCCTTGTTCGCCGTATTCTCGGCAAGCGCCCTAATCCCGTCAAGCCTGTCGGTGCTGCCCCACAGCCGTCCCCGCCATTTGCGAAAAGACAATTCAAATAAGCAGCCCCGTAAAACGCTTGTTGTCAGACTTATCGGCCTTATGATTAAAGGCGCCAATTATCACTATCGGATTGTCGTGATTGTGGCCTCAATCATATTCATCATCTCAATTGCGGGCTTTGCCCAGCTGAAGGTAGACACCAATTATGTCGGCTATTTTAAAAAGGGCTCGGAGGTCAGAAAAAGCGTTGATATTATCGGTGAAAAATTAGGCGGTGGATGGGGATTTGATATCCTGATAGACTCCGGTAAGCCCAATGGAGCCAAATCACCCGAGTTTTTAAAGTTCCTTGAGGAGTTCAGGCAGTGGCTTGTCAATAAAAAAAACAAGGATCTCTGCATCAGCCGGACCGACTCTTTTTCAGATATCATAAAAACCATGCACATGGCCATGAATAACGACGACCCGGATGCTTATAAAATTCCGAACTGCAAATTAGACATCTATGACTATATAGAAATTTATGGCGGCGAAGATGAGGATTCAGATGGCCGGTTTGACGAATTTGAACCGTTTGTGGATTTTGACTATCAACAGGTGGATCTTCTCGCAAGGCTTTGCCGCAAAGAGGGTCAGTTGGTAGGCACTGTCGAAGTTAACCGCATCGTCAAAAAAATGCGGCGCTATCTGGAAGAACACATCCCCGAAGGGGCTTCGTTTAATATCAGCGGATTTCCGATAATGGAGATTCAGGTCTCCCATTACTTGGTACTCGGGCAAATACAGACGCTGATACTCTCCCTGGTTGTCGTGGACCTGATCTCTATCCTTTTATTCCAGCGGATGGCTGCGGGGCTTTTGGCCCTTATCCCCATGGGCGTAGCGGTATTGATCAATTTTGGCATTATGGGATGGCTCGGCATTGAGCTTGACATGAGCACTTCAGTAATCGCTGCTGTAACCATAGGCATCGGCATTGACGACACAATCCATTTCATGAACATGTTCCGGCATAACCGCGCACGCGGCTACTCCATCGAACAATCGATTGCGAGAACTTTGGGGGTAGCCGGACAAGCGATTATTTTTACCTCTCTTGCATTGATTTTCGGCTTTCTGGTGTTCCTGCGTTCACAGTTCATCCCCATCAACCTGATGGGCATACTGCTTGCCATCACCATGACCGCCACGACCTTTGGCGCACTTCTTGTTCTGCCCGCATTTATACGGGCGACAAGACCCAACCTCCGCCCACCGGAGAAAGAAACATGGCTAAGCAAATATCTCAATCTGAGCAAATGGTTCGGACTGGATGAAGTAGAATAAAAAATTTTTTAGAAGTATATCTGAAACCGCGTCTGATAGGCATCCGCATCCCCATCGGCGATACCGGTTTCAGCGTAGCTGTCCTCAACGTCTATATTAACATAATTAAAGCTCCACCGGACATTGGTGTAGGGATACCAGTTCAATGCAATGCTCAAATCATTCATTTCTCCGCCATAAAGCCCGTTATCGTTTAGATCAATCTCTGCATATCGGATGGCTATCTGCCAGGCTCCCCATTTTCCTTTTTCCGGATCAAACGGGGATTTAATGTCCACCATGGAAAATTCCGCCCCATCGTTTCCTTTTAGTTGATATTTTCTGTGCTCGCCGGTCAGAAAATAACTGCATATGACATAATAGCCGTTGAGTTCGGGATCATCATAGGTCTTCGAATCCAATCGGGTATACCAGTATTCCCCCTGCAAGCATAAAGGACCCAATACCAATGCAGCTTCCGGCCCAACCATATCCGCCCCGTCCGCCGGAATTTCTCCGGTGTCAACCGGCTCCAGGTCTGAAATATGGAGTTCCGGGCGTTTTCGGAACCGTAGCCATGTATGTTCTTCGTCCTCATTTGTAAACTTGTGGCTATAGCCGATACCCAGGTGCAATACGTTGCGGCCGTCATCCGCATACCAGGGAGTTACCGTCAACCGACCGGTAATATTGTAATCGCCGTTTTCCGTGAAATCGTCCCCGTTACTGTCGGTTTCTTTGAAAAACCCGACGCTCCAGCTCATGCGGGGTTTTTCGATAAAATTTAAAAACCGGATTCCCGTATTTCTTCCCGGAACGATGCCATTGGGAAGCGCCCGTTCCATGAAGGGCATATACATACGGCTGTTTAAACGTTCCAGCGAAAAGGGCTCCTTTGTATGCCCGATCCGTATTTTCCCCAGATATGGCATTCCACGGAACTCTATCCAGTTCTCCTTTAAAGTCACCTCCCCCTCTGCAAAATCGAATTCGTTTTGAAACGCCACCCGGTCATAGAGAAGCCCTGTCATATGAAGCCTTGCCTGCCTGAACTCGACACCGCTCCCTTCAAAGGTATCGCCGCCAGGCGCATCTTCAGCCGCTTCGAACGCATCATCCGCATTAATGACCGCCCCGTCAACCAATATCCGGCCACCGATCCGGAATTTGAACCGGCCGTCTTTTGAATTGATATGCAAACGTTTATCAAAGTACGTCTCGAATTCATGTTTCTCCTCCTCCCGGGCCGTTCGCTTTAACTCTTCATACTCTTCATCTGTAATATTTCCACGCTCATGAAGAATATCCAGAAGCTTTTCAGCGGTACTCTCCCCGGCCCTTGTCTCCGGCAAACCAACAGCAAACAGAACTGAACCAAACAAGATCATCACACATATCTTTGACAGCGTTCTTCCCATAAAATTTAGCCCCTCTTAATCCCATTGCAGAATGTCTGTATCCTATTGCATGCATTGAAGATAGAAAGCACGGGCTTTCTCTTCTCGATCAATGCCGAGGGCCACTGCATCCCGAATTGCCCGCGAAAGCTTAATTTTTTATATTTCCATCTCCAACCGGGCTTATGCTGTTTTATCGCTTCGGCGTTTCATGCCGGTGCGGACATACCCCCAAAAATAGAGAAAACCAAGGCCAACAGCAACAGCTGAATCAACCAGCCGATAACGCAGACCCCGACGGCCCTGAGGGTGCTTTCGTAATCAAGAGCCTGTCTTACGGCGATCACCATTGCTACAAGCATCCAGATTCCGGCGGCAAGAAAAACAATACTGCGCAGGAACGGGATAATACCGAGAACACGGATTAACCCCGGCGAACTGGAAAACCCTATGGTGCGAAGCAGTTCGCCATGGTCCGCATGCGTCTGAGGTTCCGGAAGCAATTTGGTGCCGATCAGATAGGTGAGAAAGGCCCAGATATACCAACCGACCAAGGCCGCAATGGTGCCAAAGACAATTCCCTTTACACCCTGGGTGGTGATCACGCCGATACCGGCCGCAAGGCTTGAAAGGACCACAACCCCCATGGCCTGCCCCATTGCGCCCTTATCCGCTTCCACCTCTTCATAGAGCCCAACCTCAAGTCGGGCCGCCCGAATCATCCGATTGACAAATGGATTCATAATCTCCTCCTGCTGACTTTCGTTTTTATTTATTGATGACCTTTTGTTTGAATGGTTCTACCTTAGTAACCTACCCCTTACCGGTCAACATTATTAACATTAATAGATTTACCCTTTCGCATCGACCACATCAAGCAGTTCATACCGGGAGGCGACAAACCGGCAGACATAATCGGCTACCGCATCCGCGCCATTTACTTTTACAGGTAATTTTCCAGGCAGGGTTAGCAGTTCCGGCAGCTTTTCCAGCCATGCGCCGTTTTTAAATTCCGCCTGAGTGATCGGCAAACTGCTCATCTTTTCGTTGATGAAAGCTTCAAGAATATCTGATTCCCGGAAATTCGACCGGGTCACATACCCGTATGGCACACCGGCGTAATAGACTTCCGCCAGTGTGCTGTAACCGGCTTTTCCCACCACCGCATCGGCCGCATTCACCAGATCGGGATGATAGTAAAAAGAACGGTGCGGAACCAGCGTGGCGTTACCCCGGCGCTCCCCTTCCGGCGGCACCTCAGAATAAACGCCGGGCACCACAAAATGGATTTTTTGACCATATGCCGTGAGCTGATGTAGAAAACGATGCGGTTCAGGGATGCCACCCATGGTAATCAGCACCATTTTTTCATTATCTTCAAGCCCAAGCCGGTCACGAATGGCCTGCCTGCTAACGAAAGGCTTTCGGCCTATCGGGGGGACCTCAAGGCAGGCGCCCGGAGAATGCAAACAGTAAGGGACAGCCTGAATCCGATTTTCCGTAGCGCTGAAAATTTTACTTAAATACTTGACATGGGCTTTTAGCCGGGGAAACTGCAGCAAATAGCTTTCATAGATCCAGTCCCAGGTAAAATTTTCAATCAGCATTGACGGCAGATCTCCTTTTTTAGCCGCAGCGATCCCCCATGGGGAAATATCGCTAATGACCAGAAGACATTGAAGGTCCTGCAATTTGACTGCAAGTTTTTCCAGTTCATCGTCAGGCATCGGGTAGGTCTCGTCCAAACGGGCGACTGTCGCTTCAAGGTCGATCTCAAAAGGGGAGCGTTGGACCATGCCAATATCGGAGTCAAATAGATGGTAAGAAAAAGGAGCGCACAGGGTATCTTTAAAAAAACATTCGGGGACCGTGGTGAACAACTCTGCATGAATAAACGGCCATTTCTCATATATTGCATTGATTACCGCAGCGGCTCGGGCCGCGTGCCCAAAACCGTGCGGTGAAATAAAATAGCCGATAGATACCCTTGGCTCCAGATTTTCGATCATAACATGTTGCCCAATTGTTCTCTGATATCATGAAAATCCGATTATTTAAAATATGGTCAACCGGCGTTGTCCAGAAATACAGCCAGTAGATCCCGGGCGAAAACAATGTCTGCATGCCGCGCCATCTGAATATCCGTAATCCCGTCGCCGACAACAATCCGGGATTTTGCTCCAAACCCTTTCATCACCTCTGCCTTAGCAACGAGTTCAGCCTCGTTTCCGTCCGGACACTAAGTAGCTATCAAATTGGACTCTGCTTTTCAAACCCCGATTAATTTTAACAGTTTTTTTAATATATATTAAATATAATTTTAACACTATAAAGGGATAAAAACACTGTCTTAGACTTTTATCTTAAAAAAAATATGTTTTTCAGTATGTTAAAAAAAAAAAATCGGATTTCTGGATACTTGCCCCATGTTGGTATGGATAATGCTCTATTATATGTTGAAAGCGTAATATAGTTCTAAATTTTTGATGATCGAGGATACTGTTTGAGGCTAAAATGAAACGTTTAATAATAATTATCGTTGCAGCCCTTTTCGTACTTATACCCCTTTCGGCATCAGGCATAGAAATGATAGCGGTGAAGGGCGTGGAAGACGCAAAGAGCCGGCATGACGTGTCAATCACCATTGACAATGGATCGCTGGCGGCCGAAGCAGCCGAACAGGATAAAAATGTTAACTATCCGACGCAACGGGATATTTTGTATCGCATTGGTCTTTAATCGAAAGATTCGAACATGTCTGTTTTTTCCTTGCATTGGTAAAATTTGTTATTAGGTTTATCTTATTCCATGGGAGGGATATTTACAAAACCGGTTTTCAAATGGTCTCTAAACTGATGTTATTTTATGTGGCCATTAAAAGCCAACGGCGACTAACAGCCAATTCAAATCTTAAGCATTCAAGGGAGGAAAAGTTATGGCAGATGAACCAACGACGATCAAATCAAGACAGCAATTTGTTTGGGTAAAGGACAAATCCGGCAACGAGTTTGCATGCCCTGTAGATGTTTTGAAAAAACCCGAAGATATGAGCGAAGAAGAGAAGAAATCGTGTGTGGATGATGCATCTGTTCCTCAGCCCCATGCCGGGGGATAGGATACCATAAGTTATTCTACATTTTAGCCACTAGGATATCTCAACAAACGATATATCCTATATACCGGCAACTGAATAAATAGCCACCCGCCAAGCGGGTGGCTATGTTTTTCCGCAAAGGGGGCAATAAGGACATATCAGCGGAACAAAATATATACCGCCGCCCCCCTCTTTAATTGTGCTTCCATTGATCCCATCCTCGTCCCGCTATCATAAATAGTGCCTGAACGAAAACCGTCTTTTTGGCCAATATCTGTGTCAGGCTCAAATTTTAATCCTCAAAATACTCCAGTATGTCTGCGGTTAAAATTTTCGCCTTCCTTGATCTTGACAAAAAATCCTGGTTTTCGTTCGAACACTAAATATATATTGACATACTTTCTATTGATGAAATATATACAAAATAGTACTAAAAATACCTTTTATTTCTAAGCATTTGGTAACCATCTTTGACCTCAATGTCCTCATATCCTTGGGCATAAAGATTGGACGAAAAAGCGCCAAACGTTACTATCTTTTAACTCTAAATGTTACCTATTTTTACTCAGACCCTAAAAACCGCAGACAAGACGTTGAGAAGCAAACAATATAATTTTACCATAGGAGTGAGAATATGGATACAGACAGTTATAGCAGGAGAAATTATAGTATCTATTTTTTAGGGATGCTTTTCCTTTTATCCGTTGCGCTTTTCTTAGGCGCATGCACCAGGATCCTCGATCACCGCTTTGCCGATACCATTGCCCCCATGGAAGGAGAGGTCAGCATAGCCGGACTGGAAAACCCAGTCACCGTCAGAAGGGACGAGATAGGGGTCCCCTTCATCAATGCCCAGACCATGGAAGATCTTGGCTTTGCCATTGGCTATTTAAGCGCGGCGGACAGGTTAGACCAGATGATTGGCCTGAAAATGATATCCCAGGGCAGGCTTGCTGAAATGGCTGGAAATACTGCTGTAGACATCGACATCTTTACTCGCACGCTCAATTTGGTAAAGGCATCCCGTATGCTCTACGATGAAGTTTCCGAAGAAAGAAAGGCCCTGTTTGAAAAATACAGCAAAGGAGTCAATGCATATGTGAATCAGCATCGTGATTCACTCCCGCCAGGCCTTCAGCTTAGCGGGTATGTTCCGGAAGAATGGGAACCCATCGACTCAATAACTATCTTTATGTTTCTCAATTTGGCGCTTTCTTTCAACCTACACGAGGAGATCAATATCCTCAATTGTGTGCAGGCGTTGGGGCCTGAAAAAGCGGCTTGGCTTTTCCCTATCTATCCGGATGAACAAATACCCACTGCAGAGGCACAAAAACTTGTCGGCGTTGACCTGACACCGACAGGCCCATCCCTTGCGCTGACGATGCGGGCCCAGCAGGCCCTTGAGAACATAGGCATGATTAGTATTGCTGCATCCAACAACTGGGCCATATCAGACGAACATACCGCAGGCGGCGCGTCTATTTTTGCCAATGATACGCATCTCATGATTTCCCTGCCGTCGCTGTGGCATATGATGCATATAAAATGTAAAGACCTTGAGGCTGCGGGCATTGCCATCCCGGGGGTTCCAGGCATCGTTGCCGGATACAACGGCCATATCTCATGGGGAATGACCATGGTTATGGCGGATAACCAGGATATCTTTCTTGAACAGCTCAAAAAAATAGACGGCGAACTTCACTATCTCTATCAGGGAAAATGGATGCCGACCGGAAAAAGAGAAGAAACCATAAAAGTCAAGGGAGAGAAGCCAAAAAAAATAACTGTATATGAGACCATACACGGCCCAATGCTAAACAACGTGTTGAGGGAACCGCCCAAATCTCCTCTTCAGCCTCTGGCGACAGATTTACCACTGGGCCTGGCAGCGAGCTGGGCGGTATTCGAACCCGGGGACGAAACTATTGACGCATTCTACAGGCTCAGCATCAGTCGCAGTGTTGAGGAAGCAATCGTCCATGCCAGACAGATACGCAGCATTTCTCTAAATATGGTAATGGCAGACCATGACAATATCGCCTGGCAGGTGACCGGCAGATATCCAATCCGAAAAAATGGTCGCGGACTTATGCCTTCGCCCGGATGGAATGGAGAATACGACTGGGCTGGATTCCTCGATGTCAGTGAACACCCCTTTTCGATAAATCCGCCTGAAGGATTTATCGGTACGGCAAATCATCGCACCGTGCCTGCAGACTTTACCCATATCCTTTCATCTTCCTGGTATTGGCCGGAAAGAGGCGAGCGAATAGCCGAACTCATAACCTCGCATGACAAGCATTCGCTGGTAACCAGCATGAATATGCAGCGGGACACCTTCTCACGATATATTCTGAAGCTCCAGAATGTCCTGCTTGAGGGAGACCTTCATGAAGAGATTGAGACGGAAATAAACTCCTGGGAGGATAGCGGTCGGCAGCAAAAAGCCCGGGATGCAATAGAGATGCTTAGGCGTTTCGATGGAATCATGTCCTCTGGTTCAAAAGACGCGCCCATTGTTGGGGCACTTCTTCATACCATGACGCGCAATACATTTTTAGACGAATTGGGGCCATCTGATACGGCCGCCTGGGCGAGCCTTTTAGCAGATATCCGCCGCGGCTACAGCGCCCCATCGGACCACCTTGTTGTCCGCGGTGACGAAAGTCCGTTGTGGGATAACATGGCAACCCCGGACAAAGAGACAAAGGCGCAGATCCTGGCAATGTCATATGCAGATGCTATAGATCTGCTTGAAAAATATCTGGGCAAAAATCGCGCCGACTGGTCTTGGGGAAACCTTCATACCTACTATTTTGAAACAGAGGCATCCAAGATGGCAGAGCACATGGGCTTCGTAAAAAGGACGGGCATTAAATTTCTTTCCCCCTACTTCAACAGGGGGCCTTTCCCCGCACCAGGGGACCATACCACATTGAATGTATCTGCATATGGCATGGCCAAGGATTTCGATACATGGCTTATCCCAGCAATGCGCGTCGTCGTCGATTTCAGCCTTGAAGAGCCATTTTATGCCATTAACAGCACCGGACAGGTAGGCAACCCGGCCAGTCTGCATTATGATGATGCCCTTTATCTTTGGCTTCATGGTGATTACCGGCCCATGCCGTTCAAGCAGGAAAATATTAAGGAACAGTACAACCGGGTTCTGGTGCTGAAACCATCAGAAAATAGGCAATAAAAAGAGCTTTTTTACGAAACCATGAGGTCTAATCATTCTTAACAGACATACTGAAGCAAAAATTTCTGCCATACTGCCAGCACGCCGGCGATAATAACAATGCCGCCGATAAAATAGTTCACCTGATCATCGGCCAGCGAATAGGAAATTTTTGCGCCGATCCGGGTGCCCAGCATGGACATGGCGACCATCAATGGGATCAGTAGAAACAAAAAGGTATTGTAAAATATCCCCGCCGGAATTTGCAGAAATATACCTCCGGCAGCAAACAATGTAGCGCAAAATGTGATCAACATGGCTGTGCCGGTAGCCATCAATGTGGGATAGGACAGGCATACCATCAAAATAACCGCATGGCCCATGCCCCCGCCGATGCCGATCAGGCCTGTCTGCAACCCCATGGCGGCGGCAGCCGGATAAAGCAGCCGCGAACGGCATATGCCCAGCCTCCGCCTGTGGGCTTCCGGAGATTCCAGAGCCGCCGCTGGTTCATGCGTGCCGGCGTTTATCTTCAGTCTCAGGCGATACCCCCTAAAAACAAATAATATTCCGAAAACTATGATCAAGAATCCGGCTGCTCCGCGAAACATCTCCTGATGTTGGGGGATAAACATAGTGCCAAGCCCGATGCCTATCGCAATCCAGATCAATACATACGCCGATACCATAAGACCAAATTTGATATCCACCAGCCGGTGCGGGTGGGATTTTAAAACCATCACCAGGGCATTGCCGCAATCAACGAGCAGGCTGATAAACAACGTCAGGTAGAGATCGAAGCCGAAGAAAACAAACAATACCGGTACAATCAGCGGCCATGCGGTAAAGCCGATAGCGCTGGCGGCAAATCCGATAAAAACAGACAGCGGTATAAGAATCAGTATTAATAAAAAAATAACCCATCCTCCCCGGAAAACGACGAGCCTTAAAATAGAGCCTTCATATCAAAGCCATTCCCCTATTCAAAAAACGATTCGCTAAAGGATAAATTCTTCTTTGCATCAATTTAAAAAACCTGTAAAATTAATAAAAGAAATAATTTATCGAACTTAAAAATTTTTGGCATCCGAAACTTTTAAAATTTTTCCAGTTGACGTTTATTGGAGGGCAAGCCAATGAAAAAATTCTTGATTGCTATCGGTGTGGTTGTCGTTGTTTTAATCATTATTATCGTCATGGCCGTATCCAACCTTGGACCGATGATTAAAACAGCGGTCAATAAATATGGCCCGGGAATCACCAAAACCGATGTCAGGCTAAACGATGTGGATGTTTCTTTGTTTTCGGCAGAGGCCACACTGACTGACTTTCTGCTCGGAAACCCGCAGGGATTTAATACCCCACATGCTATGACGGTAAAAAAAATACATGTAAACGTTGATGAAAAATCCATTCTCGAAGATCCTATTGTCATTGACAAAATTGAAGTGTTGGCCCCGCATATCAATTACGAAATCAAGGGGAAAACAGATAACTTCAGAGCGTTGCTGGACAATATCAAGAAAACCACAGGGGCCAAGGAAGCCCCGCCAGAACCGAAACAGCCAACACCGGCTGAGGGGGAAAAACCGAAGAAAAATATCCTGATCAAGGAATTTATTCTAAAAGACGGCACGGTTGACCTTGCCACGACCGTTCTTAAAGACCAAACGGTCACCGCCACCCTCCCGGATCTGCATCTTACCGATATCGGGAAAAAAGAGGGCGGCACGACACCGGCCAAGGCGTTTCAGACAATATTTGACGAAATCTACGGTAAACTGCAATCCTCACAAGTCAAGGATGTGCTGAATAAACAATTGAAGGAGCTCGGGGCAAGCCTTGATCAATTGAAATTTGACACGGGCGGACAAATCGACGAAACCCTTAAAAAAGGAAAGAAAGAGCTCGATTCAGTCAAAGATTCGGTGAAGGGTTTGTTCGGCAACTAAAAAAAGAAGAGATCAATGGATGAGTCCTACGATGTAGTGGTGATCGGCGCGGGATTCGGTGGTCCGGTGGCGGCCAAAAAGTGCGCGGACGCCGGGCTCAAAACCCTTATGCTTGAACGTTCGGAAAATGTCGGTGAAAAAGTCATATCCGGCTTGACGATACCCGTTTACGGTTTTTTATTCGGCCCTGATTTTATCCGCGACGGCAACCCGCCGTTTGAACGACCGGCAGACGGCATTATCAATTACATCATCAAGGACATTGATACCGGTGACATTGAAATTGACGATACCCTTCGGGTACCGCGGCCTTTTTCACCGGTTATCGCATTCGGCTACAATACCTACTGCAAACCATTCTGCCAATGGGAAGCAAAAAAGGCGCTGGAATCCGGAGTAAAACTTAGAACCTCTACAACCGTTACCGATGTTATCCGGTCTAACGGATCTGTTTGCGGCATATGTCTGGAAGATGGAACCCGAATTTCAGCAAAAATTGTCATTGATGCGGAAGGCTCGCAGGGCCTGGTCGCAATCAAAGCCGGCATCCGGAAAAAATACCCGCCTGAGGCCATTTCCCTTTCAGACACCTATGATTATGAGATGGACAAGTCCGATGTAGACCGGATTTTTGGCTATTCCGTGCGGTTCTGCTGGGGCTGGGATGAACAGAAAATCGCCCCTCCATTGGGCCATGGAAACGGCCTCATGGTCTGGCCATACCGGGACAGCATCCATTTTATCCAGGATCATTGCCTCCGGTTGGACGGCCGGAAAGTGCCTAATCTGAAAAAACGGTTCAAGGAATACCACGACAATATCACGACCAAACTGCCGTGGTGGTCCAGTGAAGTGACACCCAAAAGCAAAATCCGTGCCCGGATGTGGGAGGGTTTTGAGATCTATGTCGGCCTTGATCCGGATCTAAGAAATATGAGAAACCATGATGACGGCATTATCTTAATCGGTGATGCCGCGGGCCTGGAAAGCACGGAATTGTGCGACGGCGTTCCCGCCGCCTGGTTTTCCGCTGAAATCGCCGCGGATGTAGCCATTGAAGCTATTCGCGCTGGAAATACAAAAAAGGAATTCCTGAAAAAATATGATGAACGGATAAAGGCCCACTCCGTGATCCAGTGGTCCATATCCGGGGAAAACCGGTATAACCTGAGATATGCCCAAGAAACAAAGGATATACGCCTGTTAAAAAAGTATGTTCACCATGCCTGGGGCATGGCACAGCTCACCCATTCCCTCTCACCCATACTGACCCTCTCCTTTCGCTATATCCGGAAGGATCCAACCATCATCACCAAGTGGATTCGAATGTATTTCCGCTATTACCAGAACTGGCTTCACAATTCTTATGACTATCAGGAAAACAGGGAAAAACCATATGACCCTACCAGACGGCCGGTGATCGGTGAAACGGTTTTTAGGGCATTTGTCGGCGGCCTTGATTTTATTTTATGGATACTGGGGCCGGTCGTTAAACTACTTGCCATTATTGGAGAAAAGCTGTCATGGCTGGCAAACCCCGCCATGAAACTCCTTGTGCCGGTGATCCGCCCGATTTATAAAATTCTCAGAAAACCCATGGCCCCCATAGGCAATCGATTGGCTGAGAAAATCATAGATTTTGTGGACCGGGCCGATCCCGCCCTGTTTGAAGCCAAAAACTCTAAAAAAATGGCTGCGACCCTCCGCCATACCAGGGAGGTTTAAGATGCCGAGGACCGAAGAAAAATTTCCGGGTGTGGAATGGATCGACGGAACCGGCGACTTTATTCGGGTAGACTCGGAAAAATGCACGGGCTGTGGCAACTGCGTTAATGTTTGCCTGGGGGATTGCTGGGAGATTGTTAACCGAAAAGCCCGAATCAAAACGCTTGCCACCTGTATGGAGTGTGCTTCGTGCTGGTATGTATGCGATGCCGGGGCTGTTTTATTTTCCTGGCCCAAAGGCGGAACGGGTTATCGAAGCGAATGGGGATAAAAAAAATGCCTGTGGCGCTGGATCAGGGCTTTTTTCCCCAAAGAGAGGGAAAATAATACCAGCGCCACAGACAAGACTTATTGCTTACCCCCAAACCCTAATATGAGTCAAGTAAATTAATTTTTCAATTCGATTATTGTACCGTCCTCAGTGTTTATCATCCTGATTTTTTATTTCATTTGATTAAACAAGGCATCGGTTTTTTTAAAAAGTTCACTATGCCGCCGGGTAGCATCTTTGGAAGTATTCCCCCCGGGCCGCCGGCCGGGCCCGAGCCTAGAAGCGACTTTTATGGTAGATGCGATGTAGAGACGGCCTTTAGCCCGTCATTCGCAGAAGCGACCGATGCAGCAAGCCGCGTCCAATGGAAGGCTAAAGCCTTCCACTACATTGATTGTACAAATCTCGATAACCGATCAGGAATTGACGAATGCGCTTTGTTTATCCGCTCTATATGGCTAAGCTTTTGATTTTTTTTAACCTAATACCTAATACCCAAGACCTAATACCCAAAGTTACTTATAAGATAAAACTACTTGGATTTTTTTGATTCTCAGATCATCAAGTTTGCTTTGCACCACATCATGACTACTATTATTTTTAATTAATACGGATATGAAAT
>JAGYOX010000072.1 GCA_018399235.1 Desulfobacterales bacterium
GAAGGCTTGAATGTTGAATATATGTATGTTGTCGCCGAAAAAAGTATGGACGAGGCAATTATCATATTCCGGTTTGATGATTTAGACAAGGCGATTGAGGTATTGATTGATAATGATATCAGTTTGGTAGATGAGGGCAAGGTGTTGAGTGTTTAGGTATTGGGTGTTAGGTCTAAGGTATAAGGTCTAAGGTATAAGGTTTAAGGTCTAAGGTATAAGGTATAAGGTATAAGGTATAAGGTTTAAGGTATAAGGTCTAAGGTATAAGATATTAGGTATTAGGTATTAGGTATTAGGTGTTGGGTATTGGGTGTTGGGTATTTTCGTAAATGTCATTTCGAGCGATAGCGAGAAATCTTTAACAAACAAGATTCCTCCTCACTTTCGTTCGTCGGACTGACATTGAGATAGCATGCTGGAACAATAGTATTTGTTATTAAACTTTTAAGAAGAGGGAGGGGGGTTGTTGTGAAAAAGTCCATTTTTGCATTATTATTTATTGTTGTTTTCGCTGTTTCGGCAACCGCTGTTTATGCCGAGGCCGAGCCGTATCATGTGGGCTGTATCTTTGCAGTGACCGGAAAGGCCTCCTGGCTGGGTGAGCCGGAGCGCAACACGGCGCAAATGGTTGCCGATCAAATCAATGCAAACGGGGGGATCAACGGCCATAAAATCGTGCTGCACATCGAAGACACGCAGGGAGAAAACACCCGGGCCGTCAATGCTTTTAAAAAGCTGATCAAAAAACACAACGTATGCGCCATTATCGGTCCCTCAAGAAGCGGTACGTCTCTTGCCGTGGTTCCGATTGCAGAAAAGGAACAGGTGCCGCTGCTCTCCTGTGCCGCCGCCGCAAAGATTACCAGCCCACCCGAAGAGCGTCGATGGGTTTTTAAAATGGGGCAGAACGATAGCGACGCGGTGCGCAAAATCTATGACCACATGACGGTCAACAAGATTTCAAAAGTCGGCATTATCACCGGGACGACCGGTTTCGGCGCGGCGGGGCGCGAACAGCTCAAGGCCCTCTCCGAGGGCTATGGAATTGAGATTGTTGCCGATGAAACCTACAGCCCGGGTGCCACGGACATGACCGCCCAGTTGATCAGTATCAGGAACTCGGGTGCCCAGGCGGTTATCAACTGGTCTATTGTCCCCGCGCAATCAATTGTGCCCAAAAATATGAAACAGCTTCGTATTGAGCTGCCGCTGTATCAGAGCCATGGATTTGCCAATATCAAGTATGCGGAGGCCGCCGGCGAGGCGGCCGAAGGCTCGATCTTTCCCGCCGGCCGGATAATGGCGGCCAAAAGCGTGCCCGCGGATCATCCGCAGAAAACGGTGTTGATGGACTATAAGGCCGCCTATGAGTCGACATTCAATGACCATGTCAGTACATTCGGCGGCCATGCCTATGACGGCATGCATCTTGTGGCCAATGCATTGAAAAAAGTTGGTAATGATCCGGCCAAAATCCGGGATGAACTCGAACAAAGCCGTTTTGTAGGAATCGGAGGGATTTTTGAGTTTTCCCCCACCGATCATTGCGGTTTGGACAAAACCGCGTTTGAGATGCTCACGGTTAAGGACGGGAAGTTTGTCGTGTTAGACGACTAGCCGTATACTGTATTGTTTTTCCTAAACTTTTTTTATCCGCTGTCAATTGCTATCGTTCACTGACAGCGGATAAATATTATTTAAATATTGCCAATTCTAATATCCATATGCATTATCGGTTTTTTTATTATGGAGTTTCATAAAATTGGCGGGAGACAACCTGATTGTCATTTCGAGCGGCAGCGAGAAATCTTTTATTCGAAGATTCCTCGTCGCTTGCGCTCCATCGGAATGACAGGTGGATCTCTCTGTTTTGTTAGACAACGTTAACGGTTTTATAAGAAAATGAGTCACAGCGGTTTGACCGATATCATTCAGTTCATGGTGATGGGCGTCCAGCGGGGGGCTATTTATGCCATGGTGGCCATGGGGTTTAATATTATATATAATGCCACCGGTATTATCAACTTCGCCCAAGGCGAGTTCGTGGTATTGGGCGGCCTGGCCATGGTCACGCTGACCATGGCGTTGAACCTGTCCCTCCCGGTTGCCTTTATACTGACGGTCGTTGCCGTCACCGTCGTGGGTATCCTGATGGAGCGGCTGACAATCAATCCCGTCGGGCAGCCCACGGTCTTGCGTCTGATTATCATAACGATCGCCGTCTCTATCCTACTAAAAGGCGCTGCCATGTGTATTTGGGGAAAAGGCTCCCATTACATGCATCATTTTACGGATGCGGCGCCGATCGAATTTTTGGGCGCCATTATCCTGCCTCAGACCCTTTGGATTATAGGTATCCTTCTTTGTGTTGTCATCGGCCTTGTCGTTTTTTTCAATTATACCATGATCGGCAAATGTATCCGGGCCTGCGCGATTAACCGGGATGCCGCCCGGCTTGCCGGGATAAACGATCGTAAGATGGTCATGCTTTCATTCGCCCTGTCTGCCGGTATCGGCGCGATTGCCGGCATTATTATCACGCCGATTATTCAGATGGACTATGCCCGCGGCGCACTGTTGGGGCTTAAGGGATTTGGCGCCGCTGTTTTAGGAGGACTCGGAAACAGCATGGGCGCTGTTGTGGCGGGTCTTTTGCTGGGCATCCTCGAAGCCTTTGGGGCGGGCTATATTTCTTCACACTATATGGATGCCATGGCCCTTTTGATTCTGTTGGTTGTTCTTTTCATTAAACCCAGTGGGATATTCGGAAGCTCCGAGGCCATGCGGTTGAAAGAGTTCTGATTATGCAGGGAAGAGATACCGCAGGGCTGATTGCATTGATTCTGGCTGTTGTGGCCATTCCTTTGGTCATCCGTAATGATTATTATCTTGGTGTATTGATTTTTACGGCCTTTAATTGCCTGACATGTATCGGGCTCTGCCTGCTGATGGGCTATGCCGGTCAGATATCCCTTGGTCACGGGGCTTTTGTTGCCATTGGCGCCTATGCATCAGGCATCCTCACCACCACCCTTGGCTGGTCCCCTTGGGCGGCAATGGGCGCCGGCATTATTATCGTATCGGTAGTGGCGGCCATTGTCGGGGTTCCCACCCTTCGTCTCAAAGGGCATTACCTGGCCATGGCCACCCTTGGATTTGCCTCTATCATCCATATACTCGCTGTTGCCACAGTGGATTTAACCGGGGGCCCCTCCGGCCTGTTGAATATTCCAAGGATTTCTATTTTTGGGCATCAATTAAATTCGGATATGCAGTATTTCTATTTCAGTTGGGCCGTTGTGGCTATCGGCCTTTACGTGGCATTTAACCTTATTAATTCCCGCGTCGGACGCGGACTGCGGGCGTTGCATGGCAGTGAGGAAGCCGCCGCCTCCCTTGGCGTTAATATTACCGCCCACAAGATTCAAGTGTTTATTTTAAGCGCCGTATACGCGGCAATCAGCGGAAGTATGTATGCCTATTACGTCAACTATATCGATCCGGGGCCGTTTGGCGTTATGCATTCGGTGCTGCTTGTGACTATGGTGGCGGTGGGCGGCATGCATAACATCTGGGGGGCATTTACAGGGGCTGTTTTGCTTTCCCTGCTGCCGGAGTTTCTCTCTTCTGCCACTGATTACCTTCAGCTCATGGGCATCGCGTACCAACCGGACTATGATATTCTTGTATACGGGGCCATATTGCTGCTTATTATGCTGTTTTTGCCCGAAGGCGTTTTTGATGGCCTTGGAAAGGCGGTCCGGGCAGGCAGACGGATGATTCGCCGGTGATATGATGCAGGCAAAAAGAGCGGGACATATTCTCAGCCTTGAAAACATACGGAAGGTTTTTGGCGGGGTGGTGGCGGTGGATGGCTTGACGGTTTCCGTTGAAAAGGGGAGCGTCACGTCGGTGATCGGCCCCAACGGTGCCGGCAAGACCACGGTTTTTAATTTGATAACCGGTTTTTTGCCCCCCTCAGCCGGTCGTATTACCTATTCGGGCAGGGTGCTGAACCGGTTAAAGCCCCATCATATCGCCTCCCTTGGAATCGCCCGGACGTTTCAGGGCGTCCGTCTGTTTCCGCAAATGAGCGTCTTGGAAAATGTCATGGTGGGGCGGCATTTAAGGTCCAAGACTGGCATTTTTTCTTCCTCCTGTTTGCCGCCGGTATTGCGGCAGGAAGAGAACCGGATCCGGCAGGAAGCCATTGATTGGCTCGATTTTGTGGGCCTCAAAGAATATGCTGAAGCGGTTGCGGGGAACCTCCCTTTTGGAAACCAGCGGATGCTCGAGATCGCCCGCGCGCTCGCCATCGAACCCCACCTGATTCTGCTGGATGAGCCGGCTGCCGGTCTAAATAGTCGTGAAACCATTGTTATGGGCGAGTTGATCGAAAAGATCCGGCAGGAGCAGATAACCGTCATTCTCGTAGAGCATGACATGGAACTGGTGATGGATATTTCCGACCGTGTGCTGGTCATCAATTTTGGCAGGCTCATCGGCGACGGCACGCCCGAGACCGTTCAGGACGACCCGGATGTGATTGCCGCCTATCTGGGGGAGTAAAAATAATCAAAAATGCTTCGTCTGGTTAATGTCAACAGCTATTACGGTCTGGTTCATGTGATGAAGAATGTCTCCATCCACGTGAATGAAGGCGAGATCGTGACCATGCTGGGCGCCAACGGGGCCGGGAAAACCACTACTTTAAAAACGATCAGCGGCCTTCAGCCGATCCGGTCCGGCCGGATCTATTTTAACGGTCATGAAATTACCCATATGCCTCCGGAAAAACTGGTAGAAATGGGCATCGCCCATGTGTCTGAGGGACGTCAGATTTTTCAGCCCATGTCGGTTCATGATAACCTTGAATTGGGTGGACATCTCATATATAAACTCTATGGGAAAAAAACCCTGAAAGCTGATATTGAAAAGATATTCGGACTGTTTCCCATACTAAAGGAACGCCGGCAACAGTATGCGGGAACCCTTTCCGGGGGGGAACAGCAGATGCTCGCCATTGCCATGGCATTGATGGCAAGGCCCCGCCTGCTCCTTTTGGATGAGCCCTCTATGGGCCTTGCGCCGATGATTGTTAAGGAGATTTTTAGGTTGATCGCCGGCCTTCAGGAGGACCACAGGCTGACCGTACTCCTGATCGAGCAGAATGCCCGGGCGGCTTTAAGAATCGCTGACCGGGGCTATGTGATTGAAACCGGGAGGATTGTGCTGGAGGAAGAGGCCAAGGAGCTGCTGGCCAATCAAGAGGTCAAGCGGGCCTACCTGGGCAAGGAACAGCGCGAGATTTGGGAATAATGGAGTATAGAAATGTACTGGGACGAGCGTATCGAATGCATGGATCGGGAGGGGATCGAGCAGGTTCAGCTGGAAAACCTGCAGGCTACCCTGAACCGGGTCTATAAAAATGTCCGCCATTACCGGAAGGTTTTTCGGGAAGTCGATTTTATGCCCGAAGACCTCCAGTCCATAGAGGATATTCGGAAGCTTCCCTTTATCACCCGTCGGGACTTGAGCCGGAATTATCCCTATGAGATGTTTGCGGTTCCCTTGCGGGAGGTGGTTCGCCTGCACACTGCCTCCTTTAATTTTGATGATCCGGTAGTCATCGGGTTTACGAAAAATGACATCCACAATTGGGGCGAACTGATGGCCCGGAATTTAACCGCCGCCGGGGTGGGCAAGGACGATGTGGTTCAGATTGCCCTGACTTTCGGGATTATCACCGGCCCGTTCGGGGTTCAGGTGGGGGCTGAAAAGATCGGCGCTTCAGTGATTCCCATCTCCTCCGGCAGACTTTATCAACAGGTCAAAATCATGAGGGATTTTCGCACAACCACCCTCGTCTCCACGCCTACGGTGGCACTGGGCCTTGCCCGGACAATGGCGGAGATGGACGTGGACGCTAACAGCCTGGCGCTTAAATGCGGCATCTTCGGCTCTGAACCCTGGTCCGAAGACACGCGTGACGATTTGGAAACCGCACTCCATGTTACAGCCACGGATACCTACGGGCTGACCGAAATTTTTGGGCCCGGTGTGGCCTGGGAGTGTCCGGAAAAAGGCGGACTGCATATAGCCGAGGACCATTTTATCCCTGAAATTATTGACCCCGATACTCTTGAACCCCTTCCGCCGGGATCAGAGGGGGAGCTTGTGCTCACTACGATTGCCAAAGAAGCATTTCCCCTTATCCGTTTTCGTACCGGTGATCTGACCCGAATCGACTATTCCCCGTGCGCCTGTGGCCGAACCCATTGCCGGATTTCCCGGATTTTTAAACGCTCGGATGAGGTTGTCGTCGTCAAAGGCACCACTATCGCTCCGGAGCAGGTGGGCCAAGCTATTGCAAGGGTCAGCGGCGGTCAGCCCAACTTCCAGTTGGTGATTACCCGGGAGGCGGATGTGGATCAGCTCTTGGTGATGGTAGAGATTTCTGATATAAACTTTTTTGATGAAATGAAGAAGCAGCGGCGATTTGTTGAGCGGCTTCATCGGGATATATCTGAAACCCTTGGCTGGGAAGTGGCGGTCCGACTGGTGGAACCCGGCACTTTTGATCCCCAGAAAAGGGTCAGGGATGAACGAGATTTTATTTAACCTATTGATTTACTTGAAAGGAGTCGAAAAATGACGGCAAAATTAATCAAAGGCACTGACATCCGGGAAGAGATTCTGGAAGAAATCACCAAGGAAGTGGCTGATATCCAGGAAAAGCACGGGAAGGTCCCCGGCCTGGTGACCATTCTGGTCGGTGAAAACCCGGCGTCCATTTCCTATGTGACGCTGAAAGTGAAAACCGCCAACCGGGTGGGATTCAAAGAGTTGCAGGACAATCAGGATGAGAATATTTCCGAGGCGGATTTGCTGGCCCTGATTGACAAGTACAACAAGGATGACTCCATCCACGGGATTCTGGTGCAGCTGCCGCTGCCGAAGCATATTGACGAGAAAAAGATCCTAAACGCCATTGATCCGGACAAGGATGTTGACGGATTCCATCCGGTGAATGTCGGCCGTCTGATGATCGGCGGTTCGGAAGTCAAGTTTCCGCCCTGCACTCCGGCGGGTATCCAGGAGATGATTGTCCGGGCGGGTGTTGAGACAAGCGGCGCCGAGGTTGTCGTGGTTGGGCGGTCCAACATCGTGGGCAAGCCGATTGCCAATATGATGGTTCAGAAGGGCCCTGGTGCGAATTCCACTGTTACGGTTGTGCATACCCGCACCAAAGATCTTGAGGGACACTGCAAACGCGCGGATATTTTGATAGTTGCCGCCGGCGTTCCCGGATTGGTCAAACCGGAGTGGATTAAACCGGGTGCCTGTGTTATTGATGTTGGCGTGAACCGTGTGGGAGAAAAGATCAGCGAAAAGACCGGTAAGAAAGTCGCGATTCTTCGCGGAGACGTCGATTTTGACGCAGCCAAGGAAATCGCCGGCGCCATTACGCCTGTACCGGGCGGGGTCGGCCCCATGACGATTACCATGTTGATGCGCAATACATTAAACTCATTAAAATATCAGCTGGGATTAATGGGATAGTCAAACGTTGACAGTCTCGTAAAAAGCGGTTTATTTCACTGGCGCGGCATTTTTGCAGAAAGGAACGTTTGATTCGTACCCGTACCCGTGCTCGTTCTCGTCATCGGCTTTTATTTTTCGAGTACGAGTACGAGCACGAGTACCGTCCCGCTTATGCGGGGCTGAGTACGATTAAGTTCCTTGGAAGCAACCCCCCGGGCCTAAAAGCAACTTTTATGGTAGATGCGATGTAGAGACGGGCTTTAGCCCGTCATTCGCAGAAGCGACCGATGCAGCAAACCGCGTCCAATGGAAGGCTAAAGCCTTCCGCTACATTGGTTGTACAAATCTCGATAAACCGATCAGGAATTGACGAATGCGCTTTGTTTATCCGCCCTACATGGCTAAGATTTTGATTTTTTAAACCTTATACCCTAAACCCTATACCTTAAACCGTTAAGTTACTTAGAAGTCCAATATCTGTGTTGCGCTGCATCCCTCGGAATTTCACGTACAGCTAAGTACGCTGCATTCCTCGGGATTTTGCGCGCCCCCTGATCTTAACCGGGGCTTGAACTTTTTACTTTGCCATCCTAAAATCGACTTTTTACGAGATTATCCATATTGACTTTTTTAATTTTTGATGTTCCTTTATAGTGCCGTATATTTTATATCAATCAGTTCCGAATATTTTCCCGTCAATTCGGAATAAAATAATGAAACCAATAGGGGTAACCTAAAGAGAGGTGGGTGACAGGTTGATTCAATTTGGATCGCAATCCTGTTTAAGAAGGATGATGACCCGGAGGTTGATTGATGGAAGTGAAGCGACCCGTTTATTATCAGGATGTAGAAGAATGTGTGGATGCGGTCATTCAAAAGGTAGGCAAAAAAATTGTATTGGGCCTGCCGCTTGGTCTTGGCAAGCCTAACGAGTTTGCTAATGCCATCTATCGCAGGGCCAAACATGACCCTTCGATTGAACTTATTATTTGTACCGCCCTTTCCCTTGAGCGCCCTAAGGGTACCAGTGATCTGGAAAAACGGTTTCTTGATCCCTTTGTTGAGAGAAAGTTTGGCGGCGTTGTCGACCTTGATTACATGACCGATCTTCGTGCGGGCAAACTCCCTGAAAATATAGAACTAAGAGAGTTTTACGCCAAGGCCGGCGCTTACCTGAATGTTGAACATACCCAGCAGAATTATATCAGTTCCAATTATACCCATGCATGGCGCGATATCCTGGATAACGACGTGAATGTGATTGCCCAGATGGTCTGCAAAAAAGATATTGATGGGCGAACCCGCTACAGCATGAGCTGTAACCCGGAAGTGGCGCTTGACCTGGGGCCGGCCATGCGGGAGATTGAAGAACAGGGCAAAAAAATTTGTATCATCGCCCAGATAAACCAGAATTTGCCCTTCATGTATGGGGATGCGGTTGTCGATCCTGACACCTATGACATGGTGATTGATACCCCGGCCTATTACTCGCGGCTTTTTGGCGCCCCCAAGATGTCCATACCCACGTCGGATTATATGATTGGCCTGCAGGCCAGCACCCTGATTAAAGATGGCGGGACCCTTCAAATCGGGATTGGTTCTTTGGGTGATGCCCTATGCTATGGCCTCCAGTTGCGCAATGAGAACAACGCCGAATACAAACGGTTTATCAGCGATACCGCGGTGGATGATAAATTCGGGCATGTGATTGACCGGATCGGCGGTTTGGAGCCGTTTGATGAGGGCATTGTCGGATCCACGGAAATGCTCGTGGATGGGTATCTTCATTTGGTAAAAAGCAATGTGGTCAAACGCAAAACCTATAACAGCGTCCCTATCCAGCGGTTGATCAATGAAGGCAAAATCGACGAAAAAGTAACCCCCAAGACCCTTGAGTATCTAATCAAGGAGGGGGCTGTTAGACCCCGGCTGTCCTTTGAGGACTTTAATTTTCTGTGTGAGTTTGGAATTTTTAAATCCGGTTTGAAGTTTGAGAACGGGATGATCTATGCCGGCAACCAGGAGATTCCTGCGGATCTATCCGATTCCCAGAATCTGGAGTTGGTGGTTCAACACTGCCTGGGTGATACGCTTAAGAATGATATACTGATTCACGGCGGGTTTTTTCTGGGACCGGAAGGTTTTTATCAGGCGTTAAACGACATGAGCGAAGAAGAGCGCCGGAAAATTTTTATGACCAGCGTTTTAAATGTCAACCAATTATACGGTAATAACCGGTATTACAGCGAAGAACTAAAAGTCCTCCAGCGAAGGCACGGCCGTTTTGTTAACGCCTGCCTGATGGTAGCGCTCTCTGGCGCCGTGGTGTCCGATGGCCTGGAAAACGGGCAGGTAATCAGCGGCGTCGGCGGCCAGTATAACTTTGTTTCTCAGGCCCATGCTTTGCCAAATGCCCGTTCAATTTTGATGTGCAAGGCCACGCGGGCCAGCGGCAAGAATATTGCGTCCAATATCGTATTTAACTATGGCCATACGACTATCCCCCGGCATTTGCGGGATATCGTGATCACCGAATACGGCATTGCGGATTTAAGGGGAAAAACCGATAAGGAAATTATTAAGCAGCTGGTAAATATAACGGATTCAAGGTTTCAGGACGATCTGCTTCAGAAGGCAAAGGAGGCCAGAAAGATTCCTGCCGACTATCAAATACCGGATCAGTTTAGAAATAACTATCCTCAGCGGCTGGATGACGAAATGGCCCCGTTTAAAAAAGCCGGTCTGTTCCCGCCCTTCCCGTTTGGGACGGATTTTACCGATGAAGAGCTTGTCATCGGAAAAGCCCTTAAATGGTTGAAGGCCCAAATGACCGAAGGCTTTAGCAAGGTTTCGAGTCTCAGCAAAGCAATGACGATCCGTACGGCTCCCCAAACGGCTATGCCCTACCTGGAGCGCCTTGGGTTGGATCACCCGAATTCCGCAAAGGAGAAAATGATGCAGAAACTGGTGGTATACGCCCTTCACGCCCAGGGTGCCATTTAACGGCAGGTTAAGGGAATTGAATTGTTGATCGATGTCTGAAAACAGGGTTATATATATTTTATATAATTTTATATAAAGGAGATGTCATGGATACCAGCCTTAACCTTGAAAGTTTTGGACGGAAACATTTGCGCCGCATCCATCGGAATTTGCCCACATCACTGCTTTACGAAAATATTGTAAAAAATCATGAGGGGCAACTGGCGCATCTTGGGCCGGTGGTTGTCCGTACGGGACACTATAACGAGATGTCTCCGGATGACAAGTTTATTGTCAAGGATTCATTCAGCGAAAAAAAGGTATTATGGAGCGAAGAAAAAAACGAGCTTTCGGAAAATCATTTCAATACCCTGTTTCACCGGTTGCTGGCCTACATGCATGACAAGGAGGCGTATGTCCAGGATTGCTTTATCGGCAGTGCCCCGGAATATCAGATTCCGATCCGCATTATCACGGAAACCGCTTGGCATAGCCTGTTTGCCCGTAATATGTTTTACCAGATACATGATCCGCAACAGCTTGAAGCGTTCACGCCTGATTTTACAATAATTCATGTACCGGGCTTTAATGCCATTCCGGAGCTGGACGGAACCAACGCTTCAGCGTTTGTTATCTATCATCTGAGCCAGAAACTGATTTTAATAGGGGGCTCCAGTTATGCCGGTGAAATCAAGCAGTCGGTTTTTACAATTGCCAGCTACTTGATGCCGGAGTCGGTTTTTTGCATGAGGTGTTCGGCCAATGTCGGACCGGAAGGGGATGTAGCCGTTTTTCTCGGCAGAGAAGAGACCGGCAAGACCGCTTTGGCCGTAGACGATACCCGGCGGTTGCTTGGGGACCACGCCCACGGCTGGAGCGATAAGGGGATTTTTAATCTTGAATGGGGCGGGTATGCCAAACTATTTGATCTCTCCCAGCAAGAGCAACCGTTTATTTATAGTTGTACCCGAATGTTTGGCACCCTTTTGGAAAACGTCACCATTGATCCGGAGACCCGGCGGGTTGATCTTTCAGATGGGAGCCTGACGAAGAACACCAGAGGGGTATATCCCATATCCCATATACCGAATGCCTTTCGCAGCGGGATTTTTGATCCACCCAAAAATTTATTCCTCTTGACCTGCGACGCCTTCGGGGTGCTGCCGCCCCTCGCCCGGTTGACGCCTGAGCAGGCTGTTTATGCTTTTCTATCCGCCTATACATCCAAATTTACCCAGACTGAAAGCGGCGAGTTCGAGCCGCAGGTGATGTTCAATGTCTGCTTTGGTGATGCGGCGCTTGCCCTCCCTGCCTATGCTTATGGAATGCGGCTTCTGGAAAAAATTAGGGATCACCACACATCTTGTTGGCTCATGAATACCGGCTGGATCGGGGAGCCCTCACATAAGGGGGAGCGCATCCCAATCCGGTATTCAAAGGCGCTGGCCAATGCGGCAATCGCCGGCGTTTTTGATGATGTGGAGTTTGAGACGGATCCGGTTTTTCAATATGAAATCCCAAAGGCCTGCCCGGGGGTTGATGTTCCCGCCAACATACTGATTCCTCGTGAAGCAGCCGCGGACCCGGGAGATTATGAACTTCGCGCCAATCGATTAGTTGCTGAATTTATGAAGGATTTTGCGCAATACGAGGACAAAATGCCGGAAGATATGCGAACCATGCTTTCACAGATCATCTCGGTGGATGATACATTGGATCTGGAGGAGTTTGGGTTTTCAATGTGAAAAGGTTTACGGTTTAAGGTTCAGGGTTTGATGAACGGTTTTTAATCATTTTTTGGCGTTATTATTTTTTTTTCGAAATTCAACGTGGCAAAATAATCATCCATGGTTTCTTCCCTTCGGATGCGTTCCACCGTGCCGTCACTTCTGAGCAGGAGTTCCTGGGGCCGCAGCTTGGCATTATAATTAAATCCCATGGCATGGCCGTGCGCTCCGGTATCCTGAATAACCAGGATATCGCCGGTGTCAATTTTCGGAAGCGTTCTTTCAACGGCAAATTTGTCGATATTTTCGCACAGGGAGCCGACCACATCAACAGTTTCTGCCGGCGATTCAATCAAATCTTTGCCCAACACATCGATATGATGATAGGCCCCATACATGCCTGGTCTCATGAGGGCTGACATACATGCATCCACTCCGATGTATTTCCGGTAAATATCCTTATGATTGATGGCTTTTGTCACCAGCACCCCGTGGGGCCCACTCATGTAGCGACCGCTTTCCATATACAGCTTTGGGACATCCCCGTGTTCGGCTTTGAATGCACCAAACAGTTTCGTGACTTTCCGGCCCATTGCTTCAATATTTAGCGGCTTATCTTCGGGCCGGTACGGAATGCCCAAACCGCCGCCGATGTTAATAAATTCGAATGGAATGCCCAATTCCCCGCTCAGCCATTCGATCATATCCAGAAGCATTTTTGCGGTTTCAACCATGTATTCATAGTTGAGCTCATTTGAGACCAGCATGGTATGCAGCCCAAAGCGTTCAGCGCCGAGCGCCTTCATTTTTTTATAGGCATCAAGAATTTGATCATGACTGACGCCATATTTGGCTTCAACCGGATTTCCGATGATGGCATTGCCGGAACGGCGATGCCCTGGATTATATCGGAAGCTGATTAACTCTGGAATAGCCGGCAGCTTTTCAATAAGGGTGATATCGTCCAAATTAAGAATACAGCCGCCGTTCTCCATAGCCGCCTTAAAATCTTCGACTGTTGTGTTGTTCGAGGTAAACATGAGCTCCTCGCCCCGGGCGCCGATCCTCCGACTTAACACCAGTTCCGGAATCGAGCTGCAGTCGAAACCAAACCCCATATCCTTCATAATGGATAAAATAAAGGGGTTTGGCAGTGCTTTTACGGCAAAAAATTCTTTGAACCCATCAACCGCTGAAAACACCTTTTTCAGGCTCTGGCCGGTCTCCCGGATGCCGGTTTCATCGTAGATATGAAAAGGCGTCTGAAAATGGTCAACAATTTCCGGCAAAACCGGAAAAAGCCGGTTTTTAAAGCTATCAGTCATCGGCATATGAGAATCCTTAATAAAATTTATGGTTGAGATGGTAGAGACCTATCTAATAATCATAATTTAAGTATTTTTCAAGGGCCGGATCAAAGGGTTTAATATTGACAAAAAAAGTGGAATGTTGGATTTTAAATAAAATTTAGATGAATAAGCTTTAGATAATGATATGGATATAAATAAATCCAGACAGACGATCCTTCTGGTTGATGATGAAATCAGCATCCTTGAAGTGGCAAGGGAGCATTTCCAGGATTTGGGATATGATGTGCTGATCGCCCAGGATGGACATGAAGCTGTTGATATTATAGAAAAAAAAGATGTATCCATTGATTGTTGTTTTACAGACATCAATATGCCCGGAATGGATGGTCTGGAGCTCGCCGAATATTTAAGATCCCACGACAATACCGTCCCTGTAGTGATAATGACCGGCTACCCCTCCCTGGATAATACGTTGAGAACATTGAAAAACGGGGTTGTTGATTTTCTGATTAAGCCGGTCGATCTCAACCAGATGTCGTTTTGCCTTCAACGCGTGCTGCGAGAGCGTGAGCTGTTTATTAAAAATATACTGCTTAACAAGGAACTCGAAAGCAAGCAGCGGATTGAAGAATTAAACCGCGAGCTGGTAGTAAAGGTTGACGAGCTACGGATATTAAACAAGATTATGACGGAGCTGGTTTCGCTGCGAAGCGGCTCGGAGGTTTTCCAGCATTTGGTTCACATGGCCACCTCGATTACGCCGGCTGAAAATGCCGTATTTTATGTGGTTAGTGATGCATTTGATAAGCCTTTTGAGCTTTCTGTAATTGGTTCTAAAACACAAAATGCCATATCCTCCGGCTTGAACCAATTGATTGAAGATATCGCTTCAGATGGCAAACCCCTGTTGATTTCGGAAAACAAAAATTTCAACAAACTACCCTTCCCCGTCCACTCTTTTTTGGGAATCCCTCTGAATATAAGGAATAAAGTATTCGGCGTGCTCGCGGCCTATTGCGTGACAAAAGATAGGATTTTTACAGAAAAGGATCTATATCACCTGACGTTTATGATCCAGCAGGCCGGGTATCTCGTCGAAAACGTGGCATTATATGAGAACATTTACGAAAATCTGTTTGCTACGCTTTCCGCCTTTGTAAAAGCCGTAGAGGCCCGGGATATCTATACCAAGCAGCACTCCAACCGGGTAACGGATATGGCGGTGATTATTGCCAGCGAGTGGGGATGTTCCAAGGAAGAGATCGATGTATTGGATTTTGCCGGCCGGCTGCATGATATCGGCAAAATCGGTATCCGGGATGATATTTTACTAAAGCCGGGTCCCCTTACAGCGGCTGAATATGAAACTATTAAAGCGCATCCGGTCATCGGAGAAAGCATTATCGGGCAAATGGGGCTGTGGGACCGGGAAAAAAAAATTATCCGGCATCATCATGAGCGATATGATGGGTCCGGGTATCCGGATGGTTTAAAGGGCGGCGATATTCCGATATTAGCCAGAATACTGGCTGTCGCCGATGCTTACGATGCGATGGTCTCTATACGTGCGTACCGAAAGGAAATGTCCTCCAAAGAGGTGCTTCGAATAATTAAATATGGCAGGGGCACCCAATTCGACCCTGACATCGTGGATCTTTTTCTTTCCCTTTGCGAACGCAATCAGTTTGCCAAAATTTATCAGGCTGCCGGATAATGGTTCGTGTTTTTCCTGGCAAAAACCACATGACAGCGTGTATGTTTTTGTGAACATCTGTATATAATTATATACGGCTCCGGCCCGATATCTAAAAGCTATGGTAAATGTCAGGTGAAGGGCGCTGTCTTGGTGGAATAAATTGTTTTTAAGTAACTTCAAGGTACAAGGTACAAGGTACAAGGTACAAGGTACAAGGTACAAGGTTTAAGGTACAAGGTTTAAGGTACAAGGTTTAAGGTTTAAGGTTTAAGGTTCACGGTTCACGGTTCACGGTTAAATCCCCAATTACAATATTCAAATGACAAACAAATACCAAAAAGGAC
>JAGYOX010000073.1 GCA_018399235.1 Desulfobacterales bacterium
ATAACATTTACAGGCTGCTTGCCAGTCCTCCGCCCGGCTGGTGAGCTTTCCGTTCGGTCTTTCCACCCCAATTATGTTGACATAAGGCACACAATGTATTAATATTTTAATATGGATTATTACAAATGGGATATAGAAAAGAATGAAAAGCTTATTTCTGAGCGGGGAATTAGTTTTGAACAAGTTGTGATGCATATTGAGCGTGGCGATGTTTTGGATATACTTGTTCATCCCAATCCGGAAAAATATCCAAAACAGCAGATAATTGTGGTTGAGATTAATGAATACGCTTATCTTGTTCCATTTGTTGAATCTTCTAAAGGCAAATTCTTAAAGACGATTATTCCGAGTCGTAAAGCCACACGGGATTATATTGGAGGGAAAAATGAACAAGATAAAACTTGATAAAGAAGAAAAAGAAATTCTTGAAACTTTTGAGCGCGGAGAGTGGAAAAAAGTCAAGAACCTGAAGGCTGAAATTGAAAAACATCAAGAATACGCAAGGAAAACTCTAAAGAAAGACAAACGAGTCAATATTCGAATCTCATCAAAAGATTTGGAAGAGATTCAAGCATTAGCAGTTGAAAATGGTATCCCTTACCAAACATTAATGTCAAGCATTCTTCACAGATATATCCATGGCGGATTGATCGACAAACCAAGGCCGAACAAGACGCTTAACTCAGACGGCTAATTCCGTGGCATTTTGACCGACCGCGTTATTTTCACACGCGCTTCATTCTTCTGATAGGCCGTGGCTATCAAGCCGCCGCTGGTTACCTCTTTCGTTATGGTGCCTCATATAATGTTATTTATGGAGAATGAAAGAAAATGGATGAATTTTTAAAAAGAAAACCAACATACGCATACGATGCCTATTCTGATAGAAGACAGTTATCTGCAGCTCAAAACGCACGGGGCTTTTCACTGAATTTTTAGGGCAGTAAGACACTCCAATGGTTTAAACGAGATAATTGGCGGTTAACGAATCGCTGCCGGCGAATGCATTTTTTCTCCTCATTCAGAAAGGAACGGTATGCCAAAGCTGAAATGCATATTCTGCGGAGGCCGTGCTGAGTTGCACGGCCGATGAGCTACAGCCAGGGTATTCTGCAGGGACTGCGGGATGGAGACCGATCCTGAGCTATACCGGAACCAGATCGAAAACTGGAAGGAAACCGTCTGCGAGATCACCTTCGGCCAATCTGCGCCGGATAGATTGAAAGGCGGGGATCCATAAGATTCAAACCGCTTGGAATTATAGCATCCAAAACCCGGGAACATCATATTAATGGTTTATTACTACCTCCCAGTTGATGGTTTCGACCACTAACATATCAAATGGTATAAGATCAAAGGGGCAGGCCAGAATAAAGATGATAAGGCAGTGCAGGGAATCGGATTTAAATACCATATTTGAAATCATAAACGACGCTGCCCAGGCATATAAAGGGGCTATACCCGAAGATCGTTGGAACGAGCCCTATATGCCCTTTGAAGAACTAATGCGTGAAATTGAGGATGGTGTGGTTTTCTGGGCGTTGGAGCAGGATGGCGGGCTTCTTGGGGTTATGGGAATCCAGGATAAAGGCGAAGTTACGCTCATTCGCCATTCCTACGTTCGGACGCTTGCCCAAAAAAAAGGTATCGGGACAAAGCTGCTTCGGCATTTGGAGCGCATGACAGATAAACCCGTCCTTATCGGTACTTGGGCGGCCGCTTTATGGGCGATCTCATTTTATGAAAAGAGCGGATATAGACTGGTCACAGAGGAAGAAAAGAATCGTCTTCTCAATAAATACTGGTCGATTCCAAAGAGACAGGTGGAAACATCCGTTGTTTTAGCAAACCAAACGTGGTTTAGAGTCGAACACGCGGCATCAACAGATGGTTAATCGCTAAAATCCGGAAATACCATACCTATTTTATCAGCTGTAAGGGAGAAAACGATATGGCGTCCCCCGATTTTCCCCCGATTTTGCGGTTCGTCTTAGTCCTCAATTTTTTCAATTGTAACAGTCACATTTTTTGGCAGTGCGAGGCCGGCGGCGGCTTCCGCTGTTTTGATAATTGCCATAGGGACCGGGCAAGATGCGTGTTTACAGTGTTGAGAGGCCGTTTGATATACCCGGGTTGCACCGATTTTACCGAACGCCTCTTCCATTATATCAATTTCCTTTAAAATATTTGCAACCTTCCGGATGTCGGGACACTCGCTTTCTATATCTACATTTACTGTCTCCATACCAGAAGCTGTAGCCTTAATAGTTGTTTTAAAACCACATACGCCGGCGTCAACTCGCGTTTTAATCATTGAAACCTCCTATAAATTTGCTTATATTCTAAATTGGTAACAGTATTTTAACAGTTTGTCTACTTGCCGGAAATCCGGGGTTGCGGGGTTGGGCCAAGTTAACTTATTAGAACTATATAGAATAAACAGGCAGTAAGGCAAATTTCGGCCGAATCCGTTTGGTTGCAAAAACGGAATTTTAGTCATGGCAATAGCAAGGCGGTATTACATTCCTGGACAAATATGGCGCATCACTCCCTAAACCATCGGAGAGGGTTTTTACTTAAATTTGAAAAAGACCATTCTATATAGATTGTTCCGGTTTGGAGCTATTCCCAAAAAGTTACGCCCGATTCTTGAAAACGAGGGTATTGTTATTTTTGACGAAGGCATGGGGGGATGGTTCATAACTAAAAATGTTAAAGGGCCGGGAAAACGATATAGGTGTCGCGCAGAAGGCTTTTCGGGATGCCTTGTAATAACGAAAAAACGGATAATTTGCTTCACATACTGGAAACGCCAGATAAACATCTCGGTCGAGGATCCGAAATTATCCAAACTTTACGTCAATGTCCCCAGGTGGCAAACACTATCCATCTCTTTTGAGTCTTCTGTTTTTCTAGACGGATGGGAAGGGGTAATTGAGTTCCGTTTCAATACGGATAAGGCGCTAAAGTTTCAGGAGGTTTTAAGATCGCTTGGCGCCAAGGACGGCAAGCCAGTGGACGCGGATAACCCGCACCGCTGAATTAAGCGAAAGGCGTGGTAGATAAAAAAAAGATGAAGAAACTATCAATAGTATTTGTTTTATTTTTGATGGGCTGTGTGGGAATACCTGAGAACGTCCAGCCCGTCGATAATTTCAATTTAAAAAAATATCTGGGTAAGTGGTATGAAATTGCGAGGCTGGACCATTCATTTGAGCGAGGGTTGACCCGGGTAACAGCAGAATATAGTTTGCGGGATGACGGCGGCGTCCGAGTACTGAATCGTGGGTACGCTGCTGAGGAAAACACATGGAAAGAAGCTGAAGGAAAAGCTTATTTTGTCCAAGGATCTGATCAGGGTTATCTGAAAGTCTCTTTCTTTGGCCCTTTTTATGGTTCTTATATCGTTTTTGGGCTTGACCATAAGAACTATCAATATTCACTCGTTTGCGGGCCTAACAAATCTTATCTATGGATTTTAGCAAGAAGCCCAATAATGAAAGAAGACATAAAACACACCCTCATAGAAAAAGCTGCAGCATCAGGTTTTGACACCAGCAAATTGATATTTGTCGATCACGGTAAATCGATGCTTAGAGAATAACGGATTATGGAATAACTAATTTCAGAATAGAGTTTAAAAAAAACATTTTAACCCACCTTTATTGACGAAATGTTTACCAAAATTCTGTTTTTATTTAAATTCGCAATTGCATTTTATTTACCTTTCCCCTTAGATGAAATAGGTATGATGGCCCTCAATTTACCGAAAACCAGGAGGGATTCAGGATGACATCAATTCGTATAATTTGTTGTTTTATCATCGTTTCCTTTGCGGCCTGGACTTTATCAGCTTTTTTTGCCGCTCAACAGGCGTGGGCCGAGTCCTGGGGACAGCGTCCTTACTATGAGGAACTGGAACAATACAAAGCCCAGAAAATCAAACTCGAAAGGCAAATACATCAGCTGTCCGCCAAAATCGCTGGGATCGGTCATCAACTTAAGTCTTTTATGGGGAGCTGGAGCCAGAAGGATCGGTTAAAGGCATTGCGTTGGTTCGAGAATGAGTATGCAAACGCCAGGGCATTCAAAACCAGGTATCGCACATCAAAATCGGAATATCATAAGGCCGCCAATGACTACGCCAAGTTGAAAAACCAGTTTTACAGCATAGATATCACAGACGAGGCATTGGTAAACCGCCATGCTCGGGATATGCTATGGTCTGCTGAGCTTGAAATGCTCCGTCTCAGGGTTGTCGCCCTGCAGGACGAGCTGCGCTACAGGGATTTGGAATTATATGCCATTAAAGCCTATGAGGATATCTACTGGACGGGATTTGTATACGATACGCTTGATGACATGCAATACATCTTAAATGATTATGCTGATAATCTCACGAACGAATTGTACGACTGCTTTCTCAATACGGCAACGAAATACGCAAAACATAAAATGCTAAAGCGTCCCGTGCCCTCGATGGGTGTCGGTTTTGGCACGATAAGCCGCACCGGAGAGGTATATGCATGTGCCAAGGGCATAACCCTTAACTCCATTGTTAATGCCCTTGAAGCGGCGACGCGCAAGCAGTTTGTGGACAGCATGGAGGATAGGGGCATAGAGCCGTCAGTTGCGGAGTTCTGGTGGGCCAATTATGTCATGCCCAAGGCCGCCAAACAAACGCGCACTGAAAAGGCTTTCAAAAGGTTTTTGACGGCAAAATTCTGGAAGGGGCAGGTCAAAGAGGAGGCGACAAATTACCTCAAGCACAGGCTTTACAAGGATATTAAAGGCAAGCTGGTCAAGCGCCTCAAGAACCTGGCTTCGGAAGAACGATACGGTGACAACGCAAGAAAACTGGTGGAGAACGTGTCTAAAGAACGCGTGGATAAACACGTATCCGTTCAGTTTTTGGAAATGACAGAATTTGGCATCAAATACGGCGAACGAGCGGCGATCCTTTACTACAATCAGGCAGGCTTTGAAGAGATCGCTTCGGATCTGATTAGCAAGCGTCAGATGATCAAGCAATGCCTGCGCAAGAAGAAACGGCCCGACCACGCGGCGGCGATTATAAGCGTGTTTAAGTACAGCCAGCAAGGTTGGAGAGAGTTTATTAGAGACTGTAAAGAAGCCGATAGTCGCCAGGATTTGGGCAAAACCGGCGGCAGGCCATCGACGCTCAATGAATGCGAAACCTCTGCTTCGAAAATCTGCGGGGTATGGAAACTGAAAAACGGCAGCTATCACGCCAAATGGGAAAATGGCGCTACCGCTATTATCAACGTGAGCCAATTTGGCGAGAAAAATGTGGTTTTTACCCGAAACGATAAGGATGGGGTCTCCAAGGGGTTACGGGCCAATTACGTAGGTACGCGGACCGGCAATTGCATCGAGGGCAAGGTGACCTGGACATACAATAAAAGAACCTGGACGGGCACTTGGACGGCCAATTGGTAGTAATCGGGGAACGAAAGTGACGAGGAATCTTATTGGTTCAAGATTTCTCACTCTCGCTCGAAATGACTTTTAGATCCTGTTCTGCAAAAATACCGCCAAGGCAGGATTGAGAGCTTTTTAGAAGACCGCCAAGATTGACATGATTTGTTTTATGTATTACTATTACCAGTAATACTTATAACTGGAGGTCATCCGATGAGAATAACCTCAAAAGGTCAGGTAACCATTCCACAGCACATTCGCGAAAAACTGGGAATCACCCCGGCAACGGAGGTTGATTTTGTGGAGGAAGGAGACCGTATTTTTTTAGTGAAGAGAAAAGGAGCAAAACCGGCAACCCGAAAATTTGCAAAATTACGTGGTGTTGCAACTGTTAAAATGACGACGGATGAAATTATGGCCTTAACGAGATCAGATGGATGAAGGGGCTCCTTGTTGACTCAAATATTATTTTGGACCTTTTCCTTGATGCCCCCAACTGGGCCGATTGGTCTGAATCCGTATTGGCAAACTATAGTGCTCATACAACGCTTTATATTAACCCAATAGTTTATTCCGAAGTATCGGTTGGTTTTGAAAAAATTGAAGAATTGGAGTCAGCGCTTCTTAAAGGCGGCTTCCAGATGCTGGAGGTTCCCAGGGAAGCCCTGTTCCTGGCTGGAAAAGCATATCTCAAATACAAAAAAGGGAAAGGAAAAAAGAAGTCAGCTTTGCCGGATTTTTATATTGGTGCCCACGCTGCTGTGCTCGATCTTGATTTAATCACAAGGGATGAGCGCAGATACAGAACATATTTCCCGACTGTCAGAATTATCTGCCCGGAGTGATTATAAAGGGGTTAGTCTGCCCTTGACTCTCCTTTTATGGCCGTAAGGAGCAGGCGGAATTCGTTTTTCAATATTTTTTCAAAATCCAGCCCAAAGGTATCCATATACCCCCGCTTATGAATAAATAGCATTCCCTCTATCGGCGCCCATACCATCATGGTCATTTCCCAAAGATCGCCATCGGGGGGAATCGCTTTTTCGGCGATGCCGGCTTCTATCAATCTCCGAATGACATCCAGCGCCTGATAGCTCAACTTATCAAGCCGTTGCCTTATGTGGTGGGGCAGTTCAACTTTTTTATACCCCAGATCCCGGAACGATATGATGTCAAAGTATTCGGGAGAATTCTCGTAGAAATGAACATAGGCCTTGCCCACGGCGGTTAACCGATCCATCACGGAGCCTTCCGTGATTTCGGCCCGGTGCAGTTCGGTCAGAAGGGCATGAAAGCCTTCTTCACAAATCGCCCCGTAAAGGGCGTCCTTGCCCTCATAATAATGATAAATCAACCCCGGAGACAAGGCGGCTTTTAATGCGATATCCCGCATTGTCGAATTCAAATACCCCTTCTGAAAAAAAACTTTTCGTGCCGCCGTGAGTATTCTGGAAAGCCTCTCCTGTCGTTCGTTGTCTTTACGCTCGGCTATTCTTTCATTTAGTTTTTTCATAGTCAAATAAGCCTTAATCAAATTTTAGGATCGTTTATTAAACAAAGTTTAATAAATCAAGTAAAACTTAAATTTGACCCATAATTTAGATAGTGGCGTAAAAGACGGGATAGCGTTTAAAAATTGAATTAACCCGTCATTGCCAATTTTTTACATACGGTGAATATTATCATTTTTCTTGACATATTAAACATTGTTTAATAAAAAATCAATGTTTGATAGCTTTGTAAAAAGCAATTTATTCCGCTGGCGCGGCATTTTTGCAGAAAGAAACTCAAAAAATGTACATATTGTCATTTCGAGCGTTAGCGAGAAATCTCTAACAAACAAGATTCCTCGTCACCTTCGTTCCTCGGAATGACAATGGCGCAAGACAATAGAATAATAACATATATTATTGAGTTCCTTGGAAGTCGACGTTCGTCATGCCGGACTTGATCCGGCATCCAGAACATATTGAATTAACTGGATTCCGGCTTTCGCCGGAATGACATAAAGTTGGTTTTGCCACTTTTTACGAAGCCATCAACTTTAACAATGCAATAAAAAAGGAGGGATGCCGATGTTATACGAATTGATTGGAAAAAAAGAGAAAAAGTGGGCGACGATTCCGTATGACGAATACCAGCTTCGTATCCAAAGGGCTAAAGCGCTTTTGGAAAAGCATAAAATAGATGCCATGATCCTGTTTTCACCCACAAGCTGGTGGTATTACGGCGGATGGACGGATGTGGCACAAATGCACAACTGGGTCTGGCGCTCCTGCATGATCATATCCCAACAACACCAACCCGTGCTTGTGGGCCACGGCGCATTTGCCTGGCAAACGGCCCTTACTACCTATATTGAAGACGTCCGGTTCTGGAATGAAACCGAAACCGGCAAACTCCTGGGCGAGGTGATTCTCGGAAAACGGCCGGATGATGATTTCTGGAAGCTTCTGCAGGATACCCTGAAAGACCTCAATCTGCATAACGGGGTGTTGGGCATTGAAAAAGGAACGGAAATCGACACCTATCTGTCATTTGAGGAGTATGATAGTCTGACGGATCGCCTGCCGGAGGCAAAAATCGTGGGAGCGGACAAAGTCATCTGGGAGCAGCGCAGCATAAAAACCCCCTATGAGATCGATACCATTCGTGAGGGCTGCAAACGGGCCTGCCGCGTGCTGAAAAGGGCGTTTGAAACGATAAAACCCGGTGTCAACGAAATGGACGTCCATCGGGCCTTCTGGAAGGCATGCGCTGATGAGGGGCTGCTTGGAACCCCAAATATGTCCACCTGGCTATGCTGGTCAAGCAATGCGGCCGAGCAGGGAGGCGTATTCCGCTGGATTACCGGACCGGTAGACCGGATTATTCAGGAGGGGGATATGGGTATCAGCGATTGCGGCCCATCATACAAAGGCTATCAGATGGATTTCCAGAGAACGTTTTATGTAGGCGAACCACCCCAGAAAGAAATCGATTTGAACAAGATGGCGGTTGAAGCCGAACAGGCGACCATTGACGCCTTAAAGCCGGGGTTAACTGTCGGCGATGCATACAAGGCCTCACGGGAGGCGTTGCAAAAGTTGGATCCCATGCAGGATCATATCATCAATTTCGTGGGGCACAGCATGGGGTTTGCCAATCATGAGCCGCCCTGGATCATCGAGGCAGAGCCCACCGTGGTACAGGAGGGAATGTGTTTTTGCGTAGAGGTCGGGGCATGGGATCTTGAAATGCAGTTAGTGGGGGCAATGCCGGAAGATATTGTTCTGGTTACAAAAAACGGCAACGAAAACCTGACCGGCGATTTTCCGAGAGACCTTTGGGTGGCCAAATAGGTAAATCGGGGGACACCATACCTATTTTATCGACTGTAAGGAAAAAATGATATGATGTCCCCCGATTTCTATTGGCTCCATTTGGGCGGTCTTTTTTCCAGGAAGGCCATGGCGCCTTCCATTAGATCCTCCCCGGCGGCGATCTCCTTGAATGCCTTCAGGCTGATCTCATATCCGTCCAGCCTTCTGTTGATTGCCTCCTTGGTCAACTTTGTTGCCAGGGGGGCGGCGTTCTTCATCCTTCCGGCGAACTCAAGGGCCTCCTCCATAAGCTTTTCATGGGGGACAATCCTATTTATCAGCCTTATTTTTAAAGCCTCTTCGGCGGATATGCGGTCACAGGTAAACAGCAGTTCTTTCGCCTTTGCCCGGCCTACTTCGTCAGCCAGTCGAATGTTGGCGTAGGGGCATATGGAACCCCGCAGCGGACCGATAAAGCCGAATTCAGCTTTGTCCGAGGCGATAATGATATCACACATCAGGGCGCATTCCAGTCCGTGACCCAGGGCATAGCCGTCCACTGCGGCGATTGTCGGTTTATTCAGATCGATGAGCTTTATCATAGTGGATTTCCCAGAGGAAGCATCTATCTGTTGCTCCATCATCTGCAAGGAGTGGGGATCGGAGAGGTCCGCCCCGGAAGAAAAATTGCCGCCGGCGCCTGCAAGGACCACTGATCGGATCGAATCATCGTTTTCAACCGTTTCAAGGACGCCGCGGAGCTCGTCCATCAGCTCCAGGGAGAGGGCATTTTTTTTCTCCGGCCGGTTGAATTGGATGATGGCGGTACTGTTATTTTTTTCATACAAAATATTTTTGCCGCTCATTAGTCCATCCCCTTTATTTTTTCTTTTAAATGAAAAACAGGTTCACGCCCAAGCGCATAGCAACAGATCCGGTCGGTTGGCAGAAGCTTTGCGGATTCCCTGAATGAAAAACATACGATGCCTATTTATAGTCTAAAACCGCATTACCTGTCAAATCGAAGGTCGAACCTATCGTTTCCTATATATCGGCAGTTGATTAAAACTGCAAAAAAATTTAATATTACTTTTCTATAAGACAAAGATAAGTGCACATTAAAAGAGAAAGTAGTGAACGTACTGGAAAGTGCTGTCCAATGCAAAGCCTGCGCTCTCGAATACTTTACCGGATCGTGCGGTATCAAATGGCCAAACTTGCCCGCAGGGAGCTGACGGTGCAGGAGCTGCGAACCGAACGGGAAAAAACGGCTCGCCGCATTTTTTCGGTACCCAAACAGGTCAGGGCAACACCGGTTAAAGTTGCCGGTTTAACCGCCGAATGGCTTATTCCGGCCAATATCGAGGGCCCCGCCTCGGTTATGTATATCCACGGTGGCGCCTATAATACTTGTTCATGCGTCACGCACAGGGCTCTGGCCGCTCGAATGGCAATGGCCTCGAAATGCCCGGCCCTGATTTTCGACTATCGGTTGGCCCCGGAGCACCCGTTTCCCGCAGCACTTGAAGACGCTATGAGCGTTTTCAAGGAGCTGTCTGCGGACGGCAAAAAAAAGGCCTTGGCAATTGCCGCCGATTCAGCCGGCGGGGGCCTGGCGCTGGCACTATCCATGCGTTTGAGGCAAAACCGGGCAGAAGTTCCTGCGGCGCTTGCGCTCATGTCTCCCTGGACCGACCTGGCAATGACCAGCAAGACGCATCAAACCAAGGCCCGCTTTGACCCCTATTTCCCAACGGCCGAGCGTCTTTACCTGGCCGCCAGGCAGTATGCCGGTGACCTTCCTCTAAATCACCCTTCTATTTCTCCGGTCTATGCATCGCTTGGCGGTTTGCCGAAGACCTTGATTCATGTGGGCGAATTCGAAACCCTGCTAAACGATTCAGTCTGGCTCGCCGGGCGCATTAAGGCGAACGGCGGCAACGTGGATATAAAAATCTGGCCGCGCATGTGGCATGCATGGCAGATATTTGCCGGCTTTATGCCGGAGGCGGACCAGTCGGTAAAGGAGCTGGGGAATTTTATCTCTTCGGCCCTTGCAAAATGATTAGAAGCTATTTCAGCTTTTACTATTAAGCGGGTTATTTAACCATAGGGGGTAATTATGACTGAAACCATTTTTTTTGTTCATGGCATGTGGGGCGGCGCATGGTACTGGGAGAACTACAAGCGTTTCTTTGAAGATAAAGGCTATCGCTGCGTCGCGACGACTTTGCGCTACCATGATATGGATCCGAAGGGCCTGCCCGATCCCCGACTCGGGACCACCAGTCTGCTGGACTATATCGAAGACCTGGAGCAGGAAATTAAGTCTCTTAACGCCAAACCCATTGTGATGGGCCACTCCATGGGCGGGCTGTTAGCTCAGATACTGGCCGATCGGGGCTTAGCTAAGGCTATCGTCCTTCTGACGCCGGCACCGCCTTCGGGTAACTGGATGTGTTTAAAGCCCTCAGTGGTGAGAAGCTTTTGGAGTATACAAATGAAATGGGGATTTTGGAAAAAACCAATGCGGCAGACATTTAACATGGCGGTATATAGCATGCTGCACCTGTTGCCGCCCGAGGAGCAAAAAGCAACCTACGAGAAATTCGTTTACGAGTCGGGAAGGGCGATGTTTGAGATCGGGTACTGGTTCTTAGATTCAAGGACGGCGGCCAAAGTTGATGCGTCAAAGGTGACCTGTCCGGTTCTGGTGGTTGCCGGTGCCGAAGACAGGATCACGCCTACTTCGATCGTCCGGGCAATAGCAGAGAAATACAAGTCCGTCTCAACTTTCAAAGAAATTGAGGGACATGCGCACTGGATGGTTGCCGAGCCGGGCTGGGAGGAGATCGCGGCGTACACAGCGGATTGGCTTTCACACTGCGCGTTGGCCGATGATGTTTGATCAGGTTAAATAGGGGTATATATGACGACAGAACTGGATCGATACAGAAAGTACGGCGAACGGATCGAGGCGCTGATCCGCCCCGCAAGTTTTCCCCTGGCGGTAAAAATGGTTCAATCGGCGGGTGAAATCCGGCCGGAGTATAAAAGGCCGTCCCGGGATTTGGGGCTGCAGAATTTTCTTTGCCAGAATTTTAAAATGGCCCGCGTCTATGGCTGGACCATTGCCATAACCGAGGCGGATATAAACTGCAAGCTTGCACGCGCAATTTATGGCTGGGATAGAGCTACGGAGGAAGACAAGGCATGGGCGGAAGCATTCAATGTCGGCCTGTATGCAAAGGACGGTGTGACCGAGAGCCAATTTGAGCAGCACCTGTATTGCTTTAATAACGAGTACCCCGGGCTGATTATCTCCCCCTTAACCCGGACCAAGATCGTACCGGACACCGTGTTGATTTACTGCCTTCCTGCCCAGGCAATGCGGTTTGTGCAGGGATATTTGTATATGGAAGGGGGCGTGTTGGAGTTCAGCGCAGCCGGGAGAGTCGGATCCTGTCACGAGGGCGTTATAAAAACAATTAAAACCAATAGCCCCCAGTATGTCACTTTGGGCAATGGGGATCGCGTGTGGGGCGGTGCGCAGGATGCTGAAGTCATGTTTTCATGTCCCGGGGAAAAATTGGATATCCTGCTGGAAGGAATTGAGCAAACGCATGCCGCCGGGCTGCGATACCCGGTACCCCAATATATGAACTATGCTCCGGGGTTCCAGGCGGAATTTGAAAGATCTGCCATGGAGCGGGCAGGGGGTACGATTGAGAAAAAAGACTGAAACGAACTCCAAAACGAACTCCATGGGGAAGGGTGGAATTATAAAGGAGCAAACGCATGAAACAAATTGATATGAACCCTTATCAGCCGTACAGGAAGATGGGAAACTCCTGTGAGTTAAGGGAAGTAGCGGACAAAAAGGTCGTCTGGCCGTTGATCGACCATATGGATACGGCGACCCCCAATTTCAGGTTAAGGACGATTACCCGGAACGATCTTGATGCCGTGGCCGAACTCTGGCGGATCTCGTACCCGGAAGTATACGGCTCAGTCCATGAGTGGATTCTGGACCCAAACGAATACGAAGAAAGGGTGGCGTTTGCCGAACACTGGCCGGAACATTCCGTTACCCGGCCCCATGCGGTTATGGTCGGCGAAGACCTTCAGTCAAACAGGATCGTGATGTCGAGCATATATACCAAGTGGGATCTGAACCTGCAGGTTGAGGCCAGCTTTATTGCGATACACCCGGATTTCCGCAAAGGCCCGATCGCCGCCAGTATCTGGTCGAACCTGGCCTCGTTTTACAAATGGCTGGAGGATTCGGGCGCCGAATATGTGACGGTTTTTTGCGAAACATGGCACAATACGACACAGTATATCTGGTTTAAACGGTTGGGATGGAAAATCGCCGGCATTTTCCCCGGCAACCTCACCCGTTGGACCGGAGATGAAAGGGAATACAGGGGATGCACCATTCATTTTTACCGCTTTTTGAATGGCGGTGACAGGATTTCAACCCGGCCCGAGGAATGGGATCTGCTGCCGGAAGTCAGTGAACTCTGGGAATTTATGGAAAAGATTAATGAACAATCCAGCGAAGAGGCTCTGTAACCCGTTACCGGGCATCTTGCACGGGATGAAAGGATAACGCACGAAGATGCATAAATGGTTTTTACTGCTCTCTATCAGGCAGCGGGTTGTATTGTTTTTAACACTCGTATTGAGCTTGCTTATTATCATCTTTGGGTTTTTGAAAGGCCAAGGGACGCAAGCAGATACGAATTTGAGCGTTGGTGTTGATCTATCGATACGTCAAATTGCTCCCGAGCTTGGGGTTACAGGCAAGGCCCTGGCGCGGGAGTTGAGCTTACCGCTCGATGTTTCTAAAAGCAAACAACTCCGGGAATTAAATGTGAGTCCCGATGAGTTGTCGCACGCTGCCCATCATCTGCTTTCACATACGGATGCCACTGCAAAGTATTATGTTTACGTGGCCTTGGTTCTAATAGGGTTTGTTTATCTGACTTTTCTTGGGCGACCGGATGGGGCAGGGGTTGACCAAAGAAAAAGCTGGTACCCAAGGCTTCCCTATATCCTGGTATTAATCATCTCAGTTGGCATAGCGGGCTTTTATCTGGGCAAGTCGCCAAACCCCATGGAGGGCATTGTAAAGGTATTCAAGTCTATGGTGGGGCTTTATCCCGATCCGTTGGCCAAGGTGATGGCCTTTATTTTTTTTCTGATACTGGCGATTATCGGCAATAAGCTGATCTGCGGCTGGGCCTGCCCTTTCGGGGCGCTTCAGGAGCTGGCATACAGCGTACCGATGTTTCGAAAATTTAGAAGGTTTAAGCTGCCGTTTGTTTTTACCAACACGATTCGCGCCGGGCTTTTGCTGCTAATGCTGATGCTTCTTTTTGGCGTGGTCGGGGGGCGCGAGGGGTTTGTGGTTTATCATTATATTAACCCATTTAACCTGTTTGACATACATTTTGAAGGCATTACCGTTTTGCTGGCGGTCATCATTTTTTTGATTGGATCTTTTTTTGTCTACCGGCCGTTTTGTCAGCTTATATGCCCCTTCGGATTTGTGTCCTGGATGGTTGAGAGGCTCAGCATCTCGAAGGTTCAAATTGATAAAGAGAAATGCGTTCAATGCGGGGCCTGTATAAAGGCATGCCCTTGTGATGCGGCAAGAGACAGGGTTTATGGCAGGCACTTGCAAGCCGATTGCTTCAGCTGCGGCCGCTGCCTGAACACCTGCCCGGTGGACGCGATTCGATATGGCTGCGATTTTTCAATGAAGTCCCAGCTTGACAGGCAGCCACGTGGATAAGGCCGGCAACAGCGTTAGTATGATCAGCACCGCAAAGTTTACCAGTACATAGGGGATCAGCCGTTTGGATATGGCATCAACGCTGGTGCCCGCAATATTGGCCGCGGTAAAAAGGTTCACGCCTACGGGCGGCGTTATCTGACCGATGGCCAGGGCGGTGATGAACACCACGCCGTACCATAGGGGATCCATGCCAAAGGCTTTGAGCACCGGCATCAAAATGGGCATCAGAAGGTAGCAGATGGAGATGGCGTCCAAAAACATGCCCAAACCGAGCAGCAGCAGGTTCATCAAAAGGATGGTGACCAGCCCGTTTGGCGAGGCGCCGACAATGGCGCCAGCAAGCCAGTCGATCAGGCCTGTAGTGTAGGCCGCCCAGGAAAAAATGCCGGCAAAGGCGACGATGGTCATGATGACAGAGCTTGTCACCGCGGCTTCAGTTAGGATCGGAAGCAGGTCTTGGAGCTTGACGGTCCGGTAGATGCACAGGGCCACCAGAAGGCTGTAGAAAACCGCTACAACCGCGGCTTCGGTGGGGGTGAACACGCCGGCGTAAATGCCGCCCAGAATGATTACAGGGGCTATGAGCGCCCATACGGAGTCCAGCAGGGCGATAATAATCTCCCGCCGGCTTCCCCTTTTTTCCGTGCTTCGATACCCGCGCTTTTTCGAATGAAACCAGGCAGCAGCCGCTATTGAACCGCCCATTAGGATGCCGGGAATAACGCCAGCCATAAACAATCCCGTTCTCAATGGTTAAAAATATATCTGCTGTCCTATTGGGCAGTTTTGCGTGTATTTTTAGCAGATCCCCGGCCGGCCATCAATATTGTAATTTGGGATTTAACCATGAACCGTGAACCTTAAACCTTGTACCTTTCACCTTATACCCTAAACCCTATACCCTATTTAAGTTACTTAGAAGTGTTCCCCCCGGGCCGCAGCCCGGGACCGAGCCTATAAGC
>JAGYOX010000074.1 GCA_018399235.1 Desulfobacterales bacterium
GTTCAAGATCAAGGCGCGCAAATCCCGAGGAATGCAGCGTACTTAGTTGTACGTGAAATTCCGAGGGATGCAGCGCAACACAGATATTGGACTTTTTACGAAGCCATCAATATTATATCCAGTCAAAAGGCGAATACCCTATGGGTTTCGCCTTTTTTTATGAATGTTGAATACCCACAGCCGATGTATTAGCCTTGCAAAACAGCGGCCAAACATGTCATAAAATCGGTTCAGCTGCCATCCATTTTTCAGGGTTTCTTTTAGATTATGGAACGACTTGACTACTTTATAAAGCGGTTTTTGCTGATCATCCCGACGTTTATCGGGATCACGGTTTTGTGCTTTATTTTAATCCAATTTGTGCCCGGCGGGCCGGTGGAACAGGCCATCATGAAAATGAAGGGCATTGGCACCGGGGAAACGGCCATCGGTCAGGGAGATGCCCAATCCATTACCGAAGAGCAGCGAAAGGAGATCGAGGCATACTACGGATTTGATCAGCCGATCTATAAACGCTATTTTAACTGGCTAGTCAAATATCGGATCGGCATGCAAATGCCTTCCTATAAATATCCGAATAAAACCGCTTGGCAGCTCATCAGGGAGCGGTTCAGGGTTTCCCTGGTGTTCGGAGTGACAGGCTTTCTATTATCCTACCTGGTTTGCATCCCTTTGGGCATTGCCAAAGCGCTTCGTCATAACCGGGTGTTTGATCTGGTTTCAAGTATTATCGTATTCGTCGGCTATGCCATCCCGCCGTTTGCCTTTGGAATGGTACTGAAAATGTTTTTATGCGGCACTGTCGAGGGGTTTTTGGATATTTTTCCCATCTCCGGATTCCACTCGGAAAACTATGCCAGCCTGTCGCTTATCGGAAAGGTCCAGGATATTTTTATGCATATGGCGCTGCCGGTGCTTTGTTATGTGATCGGCAATTTTGCCGTTCTCACCCTGTTGATGAAAAATTCCCTTATAGAGCAGATCAGCAGGGATTATGTCCGCACAGTGGTTGCTAAGGGGGGCAGTTTTAAACGGGCGGTCTGGGGGCATGCCGTGCGAAACTCCATGGTTCCGATTGTCACGGGGATTGGCGCTATCCTGACCGTCATGTTTGCAGGCTCGGTGATTATCGAGCAGGTATTTGAAATCCCCGGGATGGGCCGGTTGAGCTTGGAGGCGATTGTGGGGAGGGATTACCCTGTTTTTATGGGAATCCTCGCGCTCACTTCAATCCTGGGGCTCCTGGGTAACATTCTTTCGGATTTCCTGTATGTGATCATTGACCCGAGGATTAACTTCCAGGGGGTTTGAGCATCTGCTGATAAACTGGTCGAGGCTTTATGATATCAAAAATATTTCGCAATCCCATGGCGCAGAAGCGCTATTCGCGGTTCAAATCAATGAAGCGCGCCTATGTGTCCTTGTGGATTCTTTTGTTTTTATATGGTCTGAGCCTCTTTTCCGAACTGATCTGCAATAGTGTGCCCCTGTATGTCCGGTTTAACGGCGAATCTTTTTTCCCGGCGGTTCATTTTTATCCGGAAGACCTTTTTACCGGCAGCGGCAAACAAACGCGGCCGGATTACCGGGAGCTCAAACGGATGCCGGTTTTTGCTGAAGATCCCGACAACTTCATGATATTCCCGCCGATTGCTTTTGGGCCGCTTGAAGATATTGACCCCGCTGACATATCGGTATCAAAGAATGTTAAAATGGTTTTAAGGCCGGTGCCGCGGGTGGGAAGCGTTGATATCCGAAAGGATTACTCCGTCACCCGCACCAGTTTTTTTGAGTTTTTTATGGGCGGATCTGACAGGCATATAAAAGATATCCGAATCGATCGATTTTTTTCTTTTTCAAAAGAAATAAGGCAGGCCATATCTAGGCGGTTTGCCAACAAGGCCGCAGATTATAAAAGTACTGAGCTGCCAACCCCATCGGGGGCGAGAGTAAAAGTTGTGCTGCCGACCTATACGCCGCGCCCGGAGCCGCCGGAAACCCTCCGACTGATGATGCAAGAGGTTGTTGCGGACGATCATCCGGTAAAACGTATGGCTTTTGATCCATCCCTACAGCCCTTGCCCCCGGTGCCGCCGATTTGGAACCAAATCCCGGAAAGCGATAAAGCCGTGCTTTTTAGTCTGCTTGAAAAGCGTCTTGAGCAGCCGGTGGAGGACTTTCGTCTCTTGATTGACCAGCGTCAGTATGTGGTATCTTTTGAAAAGGAGGAGGTGCAGTTTCCCTATCCTCCGGTTGAGGGCCATCCCATGGGTATTGACAGCGCCGGCCGGGATGTAATGGCGAGAATACTTTACGGACTCCGCATTTCTTTAACGTTCGGGTTGATGCTGGTGGGCGCGACAATGATGCTCGGCATATTTGCCGGCGCCATTCAGGGGTATTACGGCGGCAGGCTGGATATAACGGCCCAGCGGCTGATAGAAATATGGAGTGCGATTCCGTTCTTGTACGTCATGATTTTGATGGGTTCTATCTACGGCCGGGGGTTTGTGCTCCTGTTGGTCTGTTACGGCCTGTTTAACTGGGTAGGCATTTCGTATTACGTCCGGGCGGAATTTTTAAACCTTCGCAAACGTCCGTTTGTTGAAGCGGCCAAGTGCATGGGGGTCCCGTCCCATAAGATTATTTTCAGGCACATTATGCCTAATGCGCTGGTACCGGTAATCACATTTTTTCCATTTTCCCTGGTGGGCGCTATCGGGGCGCTGGCCGCGCTGGACTATCTTGGCTTCGGGCTGCCACCGCCCACCCCAAGCTGGGGAGAGCTTTTGTTTCAGGCACAGCAATACCGGTGGGCCTGGTGGCTGATTCTTTATCCCTCAATAGCCCTTTTTATCGTTATGCTTCTTGGGGTGTTTGTTGGAGAAGGCATACGCAATGCCTATGATCCCAAGCAATATACACGGATGGAATAATCGAAGATGACTATCGACCAAAACATACATAGGCAGCCGCTGCTTTCGGTAAAGAACCTCTCGGTTACATTTACCATCGATGATGGGCGGTTTACGGCTGCCGAGGATATCTGCATGGATATCGGCCGGGGGGAAAGCGTTGGACTGGTAGGAGAATCCGGGTGCGGTAAATCAGTGACCGCGCTTAGCCTGACGCGGTTGGTACCCAGTCCGCCGGGCAGTATTGAAAGCGGTTCAGTCGTATTTGACGGTAGCGAAATAATGACTATGGATACGGCCGAGTTGAGAAAAATACGGGGAAATGCCATCAGCATGATTTTCCAGGAGCCGTTATCTGCCCTTTCGCCCCTGCATCGCATCGGTCGTCAGCTCGTTGAAGCCGTTTTGCTTCACCGGCAGATATCGAAAAAAAAGGCCTGGCGGTTTGCTGAACAGTGGCTGAAGAAGGTTGGCATTCCGGATGCAGAGGAAAGGATGTACAGCTATCCCTATCAACTCTCCGGCGGCATGCAGCAGCGGGTCATGATTGCCATGGCACTCATGCTAGAGCCTGCTTTAATCATTGCGGATGAGCCCACAACCGCCCTTGATGTCACAACACAGGCCCAGATATTTGAGCTTTTGCAGCGGATGAAGAAAAATTTTACCTCATTGCTTCTTATTACGCATGATATGGGCGTGATTTGGGAAACATGTGAGCGGGTGATTGTTATGTATGCATCAAGGATCGTGGAAACCGGGAGCCGGGAGGAGATTTTCGAACATCCTGCTCATCCCTATACCATCGGCCTGCTGGAGGCCATCCCCCGGCTTTCAAAGGGACGCCAGCGGCTAAAGGATATTCCGGGCCAGGTTCCTTCGCCATTTAATTATCCGCCGGGCTGTCATTTCCAGGAGCGCTGCCCCTATGCATTTGACAGGTGCCGCCGGGAGGCACCGCCGTTGTATGACTGTGGCGGCGGCCAGAAGGCGGCCTGTTTCTTGCTGGATAAGGCTAAACAGTAAATGAATTTAGATAAAAAATATGACGAGTCTCAATCCCTGCTTTCGGTTAATGATCTGAAAACGTGGTTTCCGGTAAAACGCGGGTTTTTTTCACGCCAGCAGGATTATATCCGGGCGGTAGACGGCGTATCGCTGGAATTGTTTTCCGGTGAAACTTTGGGCCTTGTGGGAGAATCCGGATGCGGTAAAACGACGTTGGGAAGGACCCTGCTGGGGCTTGAGCCTGTGACATCGGGCGAAATCTATTTTAAAAATTTTTTGCTAAACCATGCCGGCCGTAAGCAGATGAACCGCCTGCGTCAGGAAATGCAGGTCATATTTCAGGATCCGCTTTCATCATTAAACCCCCGGATGAGCGTCATGGATATTGTGACCGAGGGGCTTGTGCAGTTCAAGCGAATTGAAGGCTCGAAAGAAGACCATGCCCGACGCCTGATAAAGGAGGTCGGTCTTTCAGGGGATGCGATTTATCGATACCCGCATGAGTTTTCAGGCGGCCAGCGCCAGCGGATAAATATTGCCCGGGCCATTTCCCTTCGGCCTGAGTTTATTATCTGTGATGAAGCCGTCAGTGCATTGGACGTCTCCATCCAGGCTCAGGTCATCAATCTTTTGATATCCCTGCAGGAGCAACATCAACTCTCCTATCTGTTTATTTCTCATGATTTAAGCGTTGTCAGCAATATTGCTGATCGGGTGGCGGTCATGTATCTGGGGCAGATCTTTGAGAAGGGAAAAACGGCTGATATCATTCATGCCCCTCTGCATCCGTATACCCGGGCGTTGATTGCCGCTGTTCCAGTGCCGGGGAAGGAAAGGCAGGACAAATTCGCAGAAGTAAAAGGTGAGGCCCCCTCTACGGCCACGCCCCCTGTCGGATGCCGGTTTCACCCACGTTGTCCGGAGGCGATGCCTGTCTGTCGGGAAACCCCCCCGCCGCTTCGACGGTTTGAGGATAGGGAGGTGCGGTGCCACTTATATTAATCAGCACTTATTCTAAGTAACTTCAAGGTATTAGGTTTTAGGTATTGGGTATTAGGTATAAGGTGTAAGGTTTAAGGTTTAAGGTATAGGGTGTAAGGTGTAAGGTGTAAGGTTTAAGGTTAAATTCCAAATTCCAAAAATCAAATCCCAATTTTTAAAACAACCCCTCTTTTGTCAAATGCCCCGTTGTTTTGAATTTTGGTCATTGGAATTTGGGTATTGTTTGTTTTTTGAGATTTTATCTTTCAATCAGTGCCTAAGCGCCTCACTCCCTTACTCTCTTAGTGCCCTAAGCGCCTCAGTGCCTTTTACTTCTGTCATTCCGAGGAACGCCATCCTCTCCCTTATGTCATTCCGAGGAACGAAAGTGACGAGGAATCTTGTTTGTTAAAGATTTCTCGCTAACGCTCGAAATGACAGCCTGGGCGGGTTTTAATCAATTTGTTGGGTTACTTTCTTCAAAAATGCCGCGCCAGCGGAATAAATTGTTTTATATAAGAAGATCACATAATATGATCTTCTTCCTTTGGCTTATCCTGCTGTTTGATTTTCGATTTTGCCGGTGCTTTTGAATCCTTATCTTTATCAGTGGATTGGGCTTTATCAGCATCGGCATCCTTTTGTTCGGCCGGGCATTCGGTGTTGTCTGTTTCCGCTTTTGGCTCTGCGTCGGATTTTTCAGAACCTGATCGGGCCGCCTTTATTGCCTGGATCCGTTTTTTAACAAGGTTTGCCTGGGGGCCGGTTGCTGCCAGCTCCCTTGCATCTTTTAAATATTTGAGGGCCTTGTCATAGCCTTTCGCCGTAGCTTGATCCGCAGCCATCTCCGCTTTGTAAAGCAGAAAAGTGAAATCGATATGCTTAAGCCTGTTACTTACCCGCTTGATCTGTGATTGCGATACGGCATATTTTTTTGCCTTTTTAAGCTCCTTCCGGATGGCTTCAAAGTCGGGTATTCCCGGTTTTTCGGACAATTTTTCAGCCCTTGTCATGAAATAGTTAAACGGCAGCGTGTAGGCTTTTTGCTTTGAAACCATATCGGCAACATCTTCCGCGGGTTTGACATTTTCAAGGGCGATAATCATTTTTTTGCCTTTGGGGGCAAAATCGCCTTTCCATACTTCCGTGCCTTTACTTGTCTCTTTAATATAGTATTTGCCTGAATTCATGGCGCTTGCAATAATAAGACAGGCAAATAGCGCCGCAACACCCCCAATGAGAATTTTCAGCCCATTGCTCATGGGTTCAGATGGCGGCTCCTGTGGGCCGGATGGAGATGGTGGTATGGGGGGTTCCCCGCCACCGCCGGAAGGAGGCGGAGACGGCTTTTTGGGCTGTTCCGTTTTTGGTGACGGCTTGGCTGCTTTTGGCGGTTTTTCAGATTTGGATTTTTCCGCCGGGGGTTCAGGTTCAGATGCTGCAGGCTCAGGCTCAGCGGTCTCTGCTTCAGGCGTTGCAGGTTCAGATTCAGGCGCTTCAGCTACAGGCTCTTGGGCTGCCGCTGGTTCGGCAGTTTCGGGTTCAGCCGGTTTTTCTTTTTCCGTGACTTCCTTTTCGGGTGCCTTTTCTTTGGGCTCAGATGGCGGCTTGGGGGTGACCTTTGACAGGTCGAATTCCCGGAAAAGCAGCTCCCTTAATTTTTCCGGCTCGATGTCTACGGTAAACGGGGGCGCCGCAAATTGTCCGGCGGCTTCTTTATCCTCTGCCGGCGTGAATGGTTTTTCCGGTTTCCAGCTGTCAAAGGGTTTTTGGAGCAAATCTTCTCTGGAAGGCGTTTTTTTCTTTGGTTTTTTTGGGGCAGATGGTTTTTTGGCCGCAGCGGGTTTAGCTGTTTTTTTCTTTTGCGTTTTCTTGGGCGCGGCTTTTTTCTTTTCAGCCGGCTCAAACTTTTTGTCGAGCAGGCTTCTCAGCTTTTCAGCCGTTTTTTTATCATCCGTTGCAATAACCGGCGGTGCAGAAAAATGTGCGGTTTCGGGCTCTGGCGCGTACATGGTTTCAGGCGCCCATGTGCCGAAATCTTTTTTTCTGAGCGTCTTTAAAGTCGGCTTTTTCTTGGCGGTTGCCTTCTTCGGGGTCGTTTTTTTGGCCTTTGAACTTGTAGATACAGTTTTTTTAGAAGTGGTTTTGGCGGTGCTCTTTTTTTTCGTTGTTTTTTTCTTGGACGTTGATTTCGTCAGGCTTTTTTTTCCCATAACCCCCTCTTTTGCAATAATCAGACATTTGATATATGTTGGTTAATCGGAGTCAAATCAAAATCAATAATAGGTTTATTCATATATAAAATGAGGGGATTTTTGTAAACAGTTTTTCTGACCCCAATTATATACCTATTTAGATTTATTATATAATTTAAGGGGCTAAGAGGGGTGGGGCGCTTAGTTTCCTCGTGTGTTCCGTGTTTTTCTACATGGGAGAATCAATATTGAACGATCATCATCTTGCAGAAAAAGAGAAACGGCTTATCAAAGAGTTGCGAAATTATTCCCCTTTGCTGATTGCTTTCTCGGGCGGGGTTGACAGTACCTATTTGCTTTATGCCGCGCATCAGGCTATGGGCGATAAGGCGGTTGCCGTAACAGCGATATCAGATATTTATCCAGCGCGGGAGACGGCTTCCGCCAAAAAGTTTTGCCGTCAAATGGGGGTTCATCACGTTCTTGTTCACACCGATCCGATGACATCCGCCGAGTTTATTAAGAACACCCGGGATCGCTGTTATATCTGTAAGAAGCATATGTTTGCCGGCTTTTTCGATGAGGCAAAGAAGAAAGGCCTTCCATATATCGCCCACGGTGCCAACATAGATGATGAAAAAGATTTCCGGCCGGGCTTAAAAGCCGCCCGGGAAATGGGCGTTGCCGCCCCGCTGGCAGACGTGAAACTTACCAAACAGGATATTCGAGCGCTTTCCCGAAAAGCCGGGCTAGACATATGGGATAAACCGGCTTCCGGGTGTCTGGCTACCCGCATTCCCTATGGCACAGAGATCCGGGTCGAGAGGCTTAAACGGGTTGAAAAGGCCGAACAGATTTTGTTTGATGCCGGATTTCCCGAATGCCGGGTGAGGTGCCATGGGGATCTCGCCAAAATAGAGGTCCCGGAAGCGGATATGGGACGACTCGTAAAACCGGAATACCGGTCAGGTATTGTCAACAGCCTCCGCCAGATCGGTTTTTTATATGTGGCGATTGACATGGAAGGTTATCAGTCCGGGCGTTTAAACCGGTCGATAAAGTAATAACTGTTTTCACCTTACCTATATATTTCCTCTAATCTTTGCTTGTCAGGCGGTTTCTTTTTTTCTATAAAAAGAAAGCCATTTTAAAAAGCAATTTATTCCACCGGCAGGTCTTTTTGCAGAAAGTAACTCAACAAATTGATTAAAATCCGCCCAGACTGTCATTTCGAGCGTTAGCGAGAAATCTTTAACCAATAAGATTCCTCGTCACTTTTGCTCTTCGGAATGACAGAAGTAAAAGGCACTGAGGCGCTTAGGGACTAAGGCACTAAGAGAGTAAGGGAGTGAGTCGCTTAGGCACTGAGAGAGAATCAAAGTTTCAAATCTCAAATCTCAAAAAACAAACAATACCCAAATTCCAATGACCAAAATTCAAAACAACGGGGCATTCGATAAAAGAGGGGTTGTTTTAAAAATTGGGATTTGATTTTTGGAATTTGTTTGTCATTTGATTTTTGTAATTTGGGATTTAACCATGAACCATGAACCGTGAACCTTGAACCTTGAACCTTACACCTTAAACCTTATACCCTATACCCTATACCTTATACCTTATACCTTAAACCTTAAACCGTTAAGTTATTTAGAAGCCAAAGCCGGCTTTAAGAATTGATTTTTCTGTTAAACTCATGTTGTATGGAGCCAAGACCGATGCCGATCTATGAATTTTACTGCAAGGATTGCCACACGATTTTTAATTTTTACTCAAAAACCATCAATACCAAAAAGGTCCCGAGCTGTCCGAAATGTGGAAAACACAAGCTGACCCGCCAGATATCGTTGTTTGCTGTTACCGGGCGGGCTGAAGAGGGCGGCGACGAAGATTTCCCGGTGGATGAGTCCAAGATGGAAAAAGCCATGGAGTGGATGGCCAGGGAGGCCGAACATATAAATGAGGATGATCCCAGACAGGCGGCCAATCTCATGCGAAAATTTACGGATATGACAGGAGTTGAACTCGGTCCCGGCATGCAGGAGGCGTTGAGCCGGATGGAGGCTGGGGAAGACCCGGAGCAGGTGGAAGCTGAAATGGGGGATGCCCTTGAAAGCGAAGAGCCGTTCATTATGCCGGGGAAAAAAGGCATCAAAAGTTTAAAAAAGCGATTGCCGCCCAAAAAAGATGACACGCTCTATGAGTTATGAATTTGGTTCGTTACATTTATCTAGATCGCCATTACAATTTAAACGTTCCCTTGAAATAAGCGTCTTTGACACTTTTTGCCTTGTTTTCGGCCCATGATTCCAGTCCCATTTTTTTTATCAGGCATAGATTGAACACCTTGGTGTTATGAGGGACCTGGGATGCCTTGTCAGCATACGGATGAAGATGGTCACAGGGGAAGTCGGGGCACTCATTGCAGAATTGGAACCCCTTTTTCTGTATGCACTTGTAAACACTGCACGGCTCTGTCATGCCAAGAAAAGGGATGGTCCCGTTATGGGCCCGACATCCCTTGCAAACCGCGTTTTCATAGGGAATCCCCATTTTTTGGGATATTTTTTTTCTTAACTCCTGATTCTCATTTGCCAGATACATTGGACAATTGAAACAGTCCAATCCACATGGCGCCGTCATTTGGATGTAATCCATTTTTCCCTCCGTTTTGGTATATAAAAGATTGACTAGAAATTAGAAGATCCCGATGCGGCTGCCGCATCGGGATCACTATCCCTTTCTATTTAAAACTTCTTCTCGAGGTAAAATCTAGAAAGAAAAGTTTAAAACAGGCAAAAAGTTAAGAGGCTTTCCGCCCCAGTTAAAGTTGAGTACGCCGATCTGGATGCCATCAAGAGCTTCCGTAATGTTGATCGCGCCGATGGCCAGGCCGCTGAACTCAGTTGTTTGATTAATGGCTGCTATCTGCATTCCGCGGAACGATTTTGCCCAGTTATAAGCGCCTATCTGGAGGCCGGCACCGGAGTCACAGACCACATTTATCGCGCTGAATTGACAGCCTTGAAAGTCGTCGCCCACAATATTTGCCGCCGCTAACTGGGTGCCGGCAACGGAGCCGCGGGTGAAGTTTATCGCGCCCAATTGAAAGCCTTGGAAATCATTGCTCCCAATATTTGCCGCTCCTGCTTGAAATCCGACTCCGGAGCCACCGACAGAATTTAGCGCACTAATTTGGCAGCCTTTAAGATCATCGCCCACAATATTTGCACCCCCTATTTGGAGGCCGGCACTGGAGCCGCCGTTCATGTTTAGCGCGCTGGCCTGAAAGCCTTTAAAGTCATTGCACACAATATTTGCCCCCAATATCTGTCCGCCGATCATGTCGCCTTTGGCACGGTTGACGAGACCGATGTCAAGACCGGTCATATTTTGGTTAGCCCCGTACAATAAGTTTAAGCGGTACCCTTTGATAGAGGTGTCAGAATTAAAAATCTGGACGGGATCAAACAATGAAACGTTGACGGCTTTCGCTTCATCGGCAGGCTGCATTTCTTGGCCAAATACCGGATGGCAAAGAAATAAGATCATCAAGGCCGTCAGCGTTAAGCCAATAGAGAATTTTTTCATCATTTTTTTCCTCCTTTGCTTGTGTGGTTTGGTATTTATATTGCGAACTCTACATAATCCTAAGTCGTTCTTGCCATATTCAGAGGAAAAAGTCAAAGACTTCCCGAAACATTTGAACTCCCGGGCGCATAATTTTTTGATTGCTTTAATAGCATGCTTTTGCCGGCATTTTTAGTCTTGGTTTAAAATTTCAGAAAGATAATATTTGACAATCTCGTAAAAAGTCGATTTTAGGATGGCAAAGTAAAAAGTTCAAGCCCCGTTTAAGATCAGGAGGCGCGCAAAATCCCGAGGAATGCAGCGTACTTAGCTGTACGTGAAATTCCGAGGGATGCAGCGCAACACAGATATTGGACTTTTTACGAAGCCATCAATATTTGATTTGATATGTAACAGAACCCGCCATCCCCCCCCTTAATCAACTGATATTTGCCAGTCCCGTAAAGATTTCAGCGGATCTATCAGATCCGGATCACACCACCACCAGTCGTTGCCGGCGAGCGGATCAAAACACTTCAATTCTCCATCAACAAGGATTCGAGGGGATTCATCCAGTTCATCCCGTCCGCATCGCATCAGCCGGTCACAGGTCATTATCCAGCCGATAACCGGTCCATGTTTTTTAATGGCTTGGCGGCTGTAGTCGGAACAGGTCGGATGCATGGGGCAGGAGCCCGCGCGAACCGCATTAAGGTGGTTTAGGGGGCCACGATAAAAATTGATGGCGGCGATCATTGGCCCGGAACCAGAAGTGTTTTTTGAATATAGATGACTGCAACCGGAAAGGCTAATGCCGATCATAAGGCTCGCTGCCCAAAGAAAAAAGATATAATTGCCCGTACTAGGTTTAGTGCTGAGGCACAGCCCCTCCTTTAAAATGTTTTTAAAAGTAAGATTTTGTAACGCCAAAGCTAACCCTGACTGATCCCCAAGTCACTGGGAAGCAGATAGTCGATGATCATTGATATAAAAAAACCACCGGTGGCGACAAGAATGATGGTCGCCCCGGATGTCAGGTTAAATGTATAGGCCAGCCAGAGGCCGACGAGGTTAAATATCATGGCGAAAAGCGTTGAAAGTATCATCATCATTAAAAGTGAGTTGGAATATTTTTCAGCAATAAACGGCGGTATTGTCAGAAGGGCGATGACAAGAATCAGGCCGACGACCCTAATAATAATGACAATGGAGACCGCAATCAATCCAATAAAGAAAAAATAGAGCAGGTTCACCGGTACGCCGCGAAGATGTGCGAATTCATCGTCATAGGAAATCGCCAGCATATCCCGGTAAAAATAGACGGCGGATGAAATGGTGAGAATACTCAGACCCAGCATCCACCAGATATCTGAATTGGGGACTGCCAGAATACTACCGAAGAGGAAGCTCATCAGATTGACATTGTAGCCCGGTGTGAGGTCTAGAAGGATAATCCCTATGGCCATACCCACCGCCCACAGTACGCCAATGAACGTGTCGGCCCGGCTTTTGGCCTTTAATACCACGGCGGTCATGACGAGGGCCGCCACCAGGGAAAAACCAAGGGTCCCAACAATATAGGGGACGCCGAAAAAAAAGGCAACGCCGATTCCGCCGTATGCCGCATGGGCGATGCCCCCGCCAAGAAATACCAGGCGGTTGACAACAACGAAGGTGCCGATGACACCACAGATCAAGCTGGCAAAGAAACCTGCAAAAAGGGCGTTTCTCATGAATTCAAACTGAAGGGCATCAATCATGGTTCATCCTCGTGGGTTTTCAATATTCGGTGCGGGATGCCGTGGGCGATCAGTTCAACCGGGCAATGATATCCTTCCTGAATCATCTCTTCAGTGATTTCAGCATCATCATGATAATGGACGCTTCTATTCACACAGGCTACCGACGAGACATAACTGGAAAGTACCATCATATCATGGGTGACCACAATTATTGTTTTGGTCTTATTGATTTCTTTCAGTATGGCATATAGTTCAGTGCGACCGGTAGTGTCCAGGCTCGCCGTGGGTTCATCCAGGACCAGTATATCCGGATCCGTAGCAAGTGCACGGGCGATAAAGACCCGCTCTTTTTGGCCGCCGGACAAATCATCGATTCGACGATTTTGGTAGTCAAGCATTTCCAGCTCTGCAAGCACATTGCGGGCCGCCTTTTTATCGAATTTGGATAAACGGGTCTTTCCATGGAACCGGAGACGGCCCATTAAAACCACGTCCAGCACCGATATGGGAAAGGCCTTGTTGATCGCTACATCCTGTGGAACATAGCCGACTCGATGGGCGGCCTTTTCAGGAGAGGTGCCATAGATTCGGATTTTTCCACTGTCCGGTTTTAGCAGGCCGAGCAAAAGTTTGATTAATGTTGTTTTGCCTCCCCCGTTTGGGCCGATAAAGGCCAGGAATTCCTTTTCTTGTACGCTAAACGAGACATCTTCGAGAACGGTAAGGCCGTGGTAGGAAAAATTGACGTTTTCGACTTCTACAATCGGTGTGCTCATGGTTGCTATTTTAATTCCTGTTTTATGGCAGAGGCGACATGCCATAAATTTTCTTCCCAGTTCTCAGCCAAGGGGTCGGCTTTGACAAGCCTGCCGTCGATTTCTTTGGCAATAATTTGGGCCTGCTTGGCGGAGAACTGGGGCTGGGTGAAAATGGTTTTGATGTTGTTTTGTTTGGCGGTTTGAATCAGTTCTGCCACATCTCCGGCTTTTGGCGCCTTCCCTTTGATTTCGATGGCGATTTGGCGAAGACCGTAGGCATCTGCAAAATACCCCCATGAGGGATGAAATACCATGAAGCGCGGGTTCGATACACCAGCGAATGTTTTTGTAAGCTCAATATCGAGTTCGACCAGACGGGTGATGAATGTTTTGTAGTTTGTCTCATAATCGGCTGCATTTGCAGCGTCGGCTTCCCCAAGAGCGGTCAGAATGTGGCGGGCCTGCAGCATGACAAGGGGAGGGGACAGCCATATGTGCGGATCTTTAATGCCATTTTTGGAATAGTTATTTTTATCTCGGCCGCTTTGCCTCTCTATCGGTTTTTTTTGTATGTTCTCCCCGGTATGGATAATTCGCATCTCAGGGTTTGCGTTAGTGAATTTGCTCAGCCATGCGGATTCAAAAGGCACCCCAATGGCAAAATAAAGATCAGAGCGGGCCAGTTTTACCATTTGTTTGGGTGAGGGCTCATAGCTGGCCGGGCTTTCTTCAGACTGCACCACCACCGAAATGTCCACATGTCCACCACCGATGGCTTTGACAAAATAGGATTGGGGCGGTATGCTGACGTATACTTTAAGTTTTTCCTCTGCACTTACCGGGTTTGTGACAAGAAAGATGGAAAGGGCGAGTATGACGAAGGCGGATAAAAATAGTTTCTTCAATTTACCGGTCCTTTCAAAACGTGTGGGTGCTGTTACCCTTAAAAAAACTATTTGCGAAGCCATGAAAGTTGCCTGTACCGTTTTTTAATATAAAAATATACCACAATCTATGCAACATTTAAACAGGTGACAGCTATACTTGGGACATAAGCAATCCGTTATATGACTTTAAAGCCAAATGCGATTAAATGAAAACATCAACCAAACGGATGTTTAAAAAGCACGGCTGGCGGTTGGACCGGACGCTTCACAACTATATCTATTTTCGTTTTTATTATCCCTACGTGAAAGTGCTGTATCGGTTTGTTCAGGCCCTTAACCATGCCACTTGGTTTAAACCGTTGGTTCCGCTGGGGCGGATGATATTTAATCGATATCACGCGAAAATTCTCTCCCATGAGGATACCTGCAAAATTTTTTCATTAAAAGAAGACGTCCGGATCGTGTCGGATGAGAATAAACGGATCATTCCTTATAAATACGCCACCAAAATTTTGTTTTCAGAGCCGACGCATATTGCGGTGATGGATTGCCCCTGCAAACTCGCGACTCACGCGCCGGCTGAGGATATCAGCTCCTGTCTGGCGGTTGGCAAACAGCTGGTCGATTTCTGGCTGGATCATTGTCAAAAATACCATCCCCGCCAAATTACTCAGCAGGAGGCGCTGGACCTAATCCGGCGATTCAGACAAAAAAGCCATATCAACCAGGCATTTTTAAAGGTAGCCACAGGCGGCAGCACCGGCGTGATCTGCAATTGCCATCCGGATACCTGTGTTTCCCTCAAGGCTACGGAATTTGCCTCAAGAATTGATAAAAATTTATCCATGTCGGCCGAATCCGGTTACTCTGTCAGCTGCGACCAGGAAAAGTGCGCCCAATGCGGCACTTGCGAAATAGTATGTCACTTTGGAGCAACTAAATTTGTTGAGGGCATACGCTCTTATGACCGGGAAAAATGCCTGGGATGCGAGCTTTGCGTTGAGCAATGCCCGGAAAGGGCCCTATCCCTTTATGTGGATCCGGATAAATCGGCCCCCCTGGATCTGGATCGGCTGCGGAGGGTTAGCGGTGATTTTCGGTTATCCCAATAATAATGGCTTTGTAAAAAGTCCAATATCTGTGTTGCGCTGCATCCCTCGGAATTTCACGTACTCCTATGTACGCTGCATTCCTCGGGATTTGCGCGCCCCCTGATCTTAAATGGGGCTTGAACTTTTTACTTTGCCATCCCAAAATC
>JAGYOX010000075.1 GCA_018399235.1 Desulfobacterales bacterium
ATCTTGTTTTTACTAAAAAACTGTCTTGACATTGGGGTCCACTCCAAACACCGAGACATACACTTTTATTAAAAGATCTGATGAAATGGTTTCCTGATGCCAGGTTTATTGCCGTGAAAAGAAAGAGGGGAGATGTGATCCGCTCCAATGTGTATAAATTTGGCCGACCTTCATCGATATTAGATTGGTTAAGGAATGCTATATGGACCGTTGTATATGAAAAAGTTATTTCTGTCTATAATAAGCATATATATACGATGCAATATGAAGATTTACTGCTGAAGCCTAATAAGGAAAAAAGCCGTTTGTTTGCTTATCTTGGATTAGATACGAATCAAGAATTAGAAAACAAATGGGAAGCGGACTCAGCCTATAATGGTCTTGCCCCCCCAATACCTTTATGCAATCGAATTATAATGGAAGTTGCTGCATGTGGATTTGCGCTTCTTCCTGCTCGTTTTGTGAGTGCATTGGCAAGGTTTAGAGTGAAGCACAAGAAAGGCATCCTGCCGAAATGGTTTTTTCGTGTTTACCGAGGGGATAGGAGTCTTAACCGTGAGTAAACGTATTAGCCTTTTTGTGCCTTCATTGCGGGGTGGTGGCGCACAAAAAGTTATGGTGACGCTTGCCAACGGATTTGCAGCACGCGGTTATAAGACAGACCTGGTATTGGCGAAAGCCGAAGGGCCATATCTGGATGATGTATCGGATAAAACACGTTTAGTAGACCTAGACGCTGGTCGCGTGATGACAAGTATACCTGGGCTATCCCGATATATCCGCCAGTGTCGGCCTTCGGTTTTGTTATCTGCCCTTACCCATGCTAATATTGCAGCTGTTACGGCGCGGCTGGCTTCCCAAGTGCCAACCCGGATCGTGGTAAGTAACCATAACAATTTTTTGGTTTCATTACAAAACGAGCGTCCAATTCGCAGAAGCGCAATATTGCATCTCATGCGCTGGGCATATTCAAAAACAGACGCAGTGGTGGCGGTGTCGGGTGGCGTAGCAAATATTTTGGCTGAAAAGCTGGGTCTTCCCCAGAATCATATCCGTGTTGTCTATAATCCAATAATTACTCCTAAGTTGCTTGAATTAAGTAGAGCCCCGGTGGATCACTCTTGGTTTAATAGTGGGGAACCTCCTGTTATTCTTGGTGTGGGCCGACTCACACCGCAAAAAAACTTCCATTTACTGATAAAAGCCTTTGCTAAGCTTCGTATGAAGCGAAGAGCCCGGCTGATGATCCTCGGTGAAGGTCCACTAAGGGCCGAACTGGAAGCATTGGCTCAAGAGTTAAAAGTAGATAAAGATCTGCTGCTTCCTGGCTTTATGGAAAATCCTTATGCGTACATGCGTCGTGCTTCACTTTTCGTCCTTTCATCAGGATGGGAAGGCTTTGGAAACGTGATCGTCGAAACTATGGCCTGCGGTACACCGGTGGTATCAACTGACTGCGTCAGCGGTCCGGCAGAGATTTTGGAAAATGGTAAGTGGGGTACATTGGTGTCGGTCGGAGACATTGACGGGTTGGCTCAGGCAATGAACGATACGCTGGATAGTCCGAAAAATAGTTATGCTGAGGCTCGCGCGAATGAGTTTTCCTGTGATAAAGCGGTTGAAATATATTTAAGCATATTGTTTCCCCGGAACTCGAGTCGTGAAACAGGGTCAAGATGTAATGACTGAAATGGCTTGCATATTGGGGATTCTGTTTCTGCTGATTTGTGTTGTCTTCACGATCCTGCACAGTTTTCGTCTATATCATCTGACATTACTGGATTGGTCTGTTCTGGCAATGGGGGGTGTATATGGGGGGGCTTGGGCGATAGTGGCTTTTGTGGCTAAAAAAGGAGGCACTCCTTTCTGGGATCAATGGCTCTTGCCGTTCAGAGACATCTATCCGTTGCACACCCTTAGCGCATTGATTTTGTTAGGAGCAATTTGGTTCGGGTGGGTGCTTGCAGGCTCTTTTCATATTGTCCGCAAAAGAGATCCATATGTTTATAAAAGCCGAAATGTAGGCAAGCTAAGCATGGCAATGTGGACACTGCTTTCCATTGCCTTTGTTACACAATGGTTATATACACGGGCCTACGGCGGATTTATAGGTTATCTTGAATATTCCAGGCTAATCCGATCAGGAATTTTTATAGTTGATAACCCTTTAAGTTTTCTACAGCCATTTGGCGGTTTGGTATTATTTGCTTCGTTCGGATTTTTGGGGCTGTGGCTGACAGGGTGTCGCCGTTCTGGCCAAGGGCTCGGGTTTTTATTATCCTTTTCTTTCTCCCTTTTTATGCTGTACGCATGGCATGGGCGTATTGCCTTTATGGTTTTCCTTGCGACATTTGGGCTAGGTATAATTTTATTATCGAAACCCCGGCCGTCGGTTATGCTGGCATGGGGGGTGACAACTATGATAAGTATTATTGTGGGCGCTTACTTTGTTAGTATTTGGCTGAACCTCAAACCGGCTGATAATTTTATGAGCTTTATGGCCAAAGAACTCGCCTTCCCTTTCGGGAGTTTTTTTGCCCAGTACGATTCAGGTGCCCATTTATGCCGTTTATTTAAGGATTTTATCTGGACGCCAGTGTACCTTTTGCCCTCTTCCTGGTGGATAAATTGGGTGGAGAATGTGGGACAAATAAATACTGCCATAATCATGGGGGCACCAAAAGGCTCACAAGGTGTAACCGGCGCCATCCCTATTGATTTGATAACGCTGGGATTTATGCAAGCTTCAATAGCTGGCATAGTAGTTGTTGGTTTAATATTCGGGGCCTTGCTGAGATTGATTCAGAGGCTAATTGACCGACTATATCACCCCGGGGTACATGCTTTTTTCGAGGCCTATATTATATTAAAAATCGCTGTTCTGGGCCTATTCTACTCGCATCCGCCTCTTTTTGTCAGGGGAAATTTTAATCTTCTGTTTACAGCGGTTCTTATCGTGTTTTTCTTAAAATTGCCGCGCTTTAAGATAGTCCTTAAGCAAAAACCGGCTTTGTCAATTTAGGCTTCAAATTGTTCCTTCTATGTCAGCAGCTAAAGGGAAACAGATGTTGAGGAAATATTAAAGAAGCCTATTTGATGGATTCCGGGGTGAAGATACAATTTTGCATATACTGAAGTTTAAAATAACCCATTGCAGTTTATATTGCGCTTAATCAGGAGAAGATATGATATCTCATAAATATAAATGTATATTCATCCATATACCAAAATGTGCAGGTACCAGCATAGAAACAGCGTTAGGGCATCTTGACAATCACTCGGGCAGAGGAGGGCAGGATCATAGGAGCATCAGGATGATTGAAAATCCACTAAAGACTCCATATGTTTTTTATTCAAAGGAAAACTTTATTATACTTCTCTATAGTATTTATTATAAAGTTCGCAAGCTGAATAATCCCAAAAATAAGATTACTGTCACCAAAAACCAATTCAATAATTATTTTAAGTTTGCCGTCGTTCGTAATCCTTGGGCAAGGGCATTTTCCTGGTATAAAAATGTTATGCGCGACCCGATACAGCAAAAAAAACTTAAGATTTCCGGTCATATTTCATTTAACAAATTTCTTCATATATATGCTGGAAAGGGTGCCTTGCGACCACAGACGTACTGGATTAAGAACTTTAAAGGAAAAATTCCTTTAGACTACATAGCTTTTTTTGAAACCTTATCTGATGATTTTCAAGAAGTGTGTAAAGCTTTGCAAATAGACCGATTAACCCTTCCTCATGTATTAGGGTCATCCGATAAATATTATCAATCGCACTATGACAAAGATTCAATTAATTTAATCGAAAAGGTATATAAAGAAGAAATAGACACGTTTAATTATACTTTTGAATCTTAAAGCCTCTAAAGCCATAGAGTCATTAAATGAATGAGTATTTAAATACTGGATAGTTTGAGGGTTATTGCTTTTTCGATTAATTAGGATATTTGATGAGAATCGTAAATATTATAACAGGGTTATCGGATGGCGGGGCTGAAGCAGTATTGTATCGCCTCTGCACATATGATAAACAAAATCATCATATAGTGATTTCGCTGATGGATGAAGGAAAATATGGTAGCTTACTCCGGCAGGCGGGTATAAAAGTCCATTGTTTGGGGATGCCCAGAGGACGGATTACGTTTAAGGGTATAGCTCATCTCTTTTATCTTTTGCGCACTGAGCAGTCTGAGGTAGTGCAAACATGGATGTATCATGCAAACCTGCTAGGAGGAGTTGCAGCCCGGCTTGCGGGTGTTCAGCATGTATGCTGGGGTATCCACAACAGCAGTCTTGTATCTGGCAAATCTAAACTCAGCACCATATGGATTGCTCGAGTTTGCGCCATACTATCCTATTTTGGACCAAAACGCATCATTTCTTGTTCTCACAAATCCGTCAAAGTACATGAAAAACTGGGGTACATTTCTAAAAAATTTATCGTTATTTCAAATGGTTATTCTTTAGAACATTTTAAGCCCAATAGCGAAATGAGGATTGTGCTTCGCGGAGAGTGGGGAGTCGCTGATGACATGCCATTAATAGGTATGGTTGCACGTTTCAATTCACAGAAAGATCAGGCCAATCTGGTTTCTGCACTTGGCCAGCTCAAAAGGCAGGGGTGGAGGTTTTGTTGCGCCCTAATAGGTACGGGTATGGATTTGCAAAATTTCCAACTAAATGAGTGGCTGAAAGCCGAAGGTTTGACGGATCAAATTTTATTGCTTGGTCAGCGAAGCGATATCCCAGCAGTGATGAACGCCTTGGATATACATGTGCTATCGAGTGCTTATGGCGAGGCGTTCCCAAATGTGCTGGCCGAAGCCATGGCATGCGGCACGCCTTGTGTAACAACAGATGTGGGGGATGCAGCAGAAATTGTAGGTGATACCGGGTGGGTGGTGCCGCCGTCTGAGTCCGGAAAACTGGCGCAAGTCCTTGCTGAAGCCCTTGATGAGTGGCGTGTCCCCAAAGTATGGGATAGGAGGCAAGACCAAGCCCGCCAGCGTATCGTTAAACATTTCAGCTTACAAAAAATGGTTGAAGCTTATAGGTCAGTATGGAGAGAAACAAAAAAAGACCGGTTCTGACTCGGCTTTTTGCAAAAATCTTTTAGTAGCTCGCTTTGAACAAATTATGTCATGGGTTGCCGGTTATATTGTAGTGTTAAAAACGAGAATTATATAACATAAATAGATGTTATTTTAGCGTTTCTTTATTTTTCAGGAGCGTTATCATAAATATGGAGTCGTTGCTTTGCGTATTGTTGTTATAGGTGGATTAGCACGTTCCCTTATTAATTTTCGGGGGCCGCTGCTTGAAGCAATGGTCGCCCGCGGCCATGAAGTTATTGCCTGTGCGCCGGATGCGCCAAAAGATGTACGTGTAAAACTTGCGGGGATGGCTGTTGAATATTCCCACGTGCCCATCGAGCGATCTGGTATGAATCCTGCCGGTGACTTGTGGGCTGCACTTTCCTTGTTTCGCCTTTTTCAGAAAAGGCGGCCGAATATAGTGCTCGGGTATACTGCAAAGCCAGTGGTCTGGGGCTGCCTTGCTGCCCGTGCTGCACAAGTACCTGCATCTTTTGCCATGATTGAAGGCCTTGGGTATGCTTTTATAGGAGACGACAGCTTCAAGCAACGTTTTCTTCACCATATCGTTATTGCGCTCTACCGCGCTGCCCTGTCACATACAAAGGCGGTATTTTTCTTGAATCCCGACGATTTATTTGAATTTAGAAAAAAAAGATTGCTTTCTACTAGTACCCAGTCAGTTCGCATAAACGGGATAGGCGTGGACCTGAAGCATTATTCGCCAGCGTCTTTGCCAAAATCCCCGGTTTTTTTACTTATGGCACGTTTGCTGGAGGACAAAGGGATTCGTGAGTATCGAGAGGCTGCCCGGAGGATACGGGCTAGGTATCCAGACGCTCGCTTTCTGCTTGCCGGCGGGTTTGACTCAAATCCTGCTGCTATTAAAGAGGCAGAAATTCGAAAGTGGCAGGAAGAAGGAAGTTTAGATTACCTGGGCGAGCTGGATGACGTTCGGCCTGCCTTGGCAAGAAGCCGAATCTATGTGTTGCCCTCATACAGGGAGGGCACGCCCCGGACCGTACTTGAGGCCATGAGCACAGGGCGTCCGATCATTACCACGGATGCGCCGGGCTGCAGAGAGACTGTGCAGGACGGTGTGAACGGGTTTTTGGTTCCGGTCAAGGATGCCGGCGCGCTATCTTTGGCCATGGAAAAATTTATTGAAAAGCCTGATCTTGCCGAAAGTATGGGACGGGAGAGCAGGAGGATTGCAGAAGAAAAATACGACGTGCATAAGGTCAATCAGGTGATCCTATCTGCCATGGGGCTATGAAGATATTTGAAAAGCGGGGCTGCCGATTTACTTAGTGTTTTGATCAAACAAGATTCATTTATAATATAGATGTGATTAACCTAAATTCTTTACATGAAAAAGAGGCGAACCCGAAACAAAATTGAAAGATAGACGGCAAAAGAAAGGTAAGCGTTTTTTCGATTTGTTGGTTACCCTCCCCGTATTAATCTTGCTTGCGCCGTTGTTAGCCTGCATTGCAATATTTGTGAAGGCAAAGTTGGGCCCTCCAGTTTTGTTTAAGCAAAAGCGGCCAGGACTAAACGGTGCACCCTTCACCTTATATAAATTTCGCACTATGACAAATAGCAGGGATGCACAAGGTCGCCTGTTGACGGATGCTCAACGGCTCATCCCTTTAGGGCTTTTTTTACGTTCCACTTCCTTGGATGAACTGCCAGAATTTATCAATGTGCTAAAGGGCGATATGAGTTTGGTTGGGCCAAGGCCCCTTTTAACGGAGTATCTTCCGCTTTACAATTCGTTTCAGTATCGGCGCCATGAAGTCCGGCCTGGTATCACGGGCTGGGCACAGGTTGTGGGGCGGAATGCCATTAGTTGGGATGAAAAATTCAAACTGGATGTATGGTATGTGGATAATCAAAGCTTTAAATTGGATTTAAAAATTATTGTCATTACTATCTGGAAAGCTCTAATACGGGAAGGAATAAACCAGCCTGGGCAGGCGACCATGGAGAAATTTAAAGGGAATTCTGCTGGAAACATTTATCATGAGTGATCGTTTCAAAAATTGGCAATACCCGAAAATTGAAGAAGGCATACCAACCACATATAATTGGCTGGTTCAACATGTTGACAACTTCAAGCTTGGCTATAAGACAGATATCGGCGCTTTCACATATATCAATGCCAAATATGGGGTTAGCATAGGGGATCTTGTCCAGATAGGATCTCATTGCGCCATATATTCAGTTTCTACTATTGACAATAAGTCCGGGCCAGTGGTCTTGGGCAGAAATTCGCGAATCGGTAGCCACAGCACTATAATGCCCGGCGTTACTATAGGTGAAAACGCAGTGGTTGGAGCACACAGTTTTGTAACAAAGGATGTGCCTAGTGGTGAAGTTGTAGCAGGCGTGCCGGCGAGAAAGATTTAAATTGATAATATATTGGCATCCGAGGATGGATTTATAAGAAAAGAAGCAATTATGCAGTATTTAAATTTTTCTAACTGGCCCCATCATGAACCTGACGAAGTCGAGGCTGTAACGCGGGTTTTGGAATCTGGCAGGGTCAACTATTGGACTGGGGATGAGGGCAGACAGTTTGAAAAAGAGTTCGCCGCATATCATGGTGCGCGCTATGGTGTAGCTGTTGCTAACGGCACCTTGGCCTTGGATTTGGCGCTTTATGCGCTTGGCATTGGAGAAGGAGACGATGTTGTGGTGACGCCGCGCACTTTTCTTGCCTCTGTCTCCTGCATTGTGAATGCCGGGGCGTGTCCTGTGTTCGCTGATGTGGACAAGGATTCCGGAAATATAACGGAAGAAAATGTGAGGGCTGTGCTCACATCCAGGACCCGGGCCATAATGGCTGTTCATCTGGCGGGTTGGCCGTGTGATATGGATGGGCTGATGAGCCTGGCGAAAGGAAAAAATTTGTTCATAATTGAGGACTGTGCCCAGGCGCATGGGGCCTCCTGGAATGGCCGGAAAGTAGGCAGCTTTGGTCATATCGGGGCCTTTTCTTTCTGTACGGACAAGATTATGACCACCGGTGGCGAAGGGGGCATGGTGGTGACCAGCGACCATGGGCTTTGGCGGCGCATGTGGGAATACAAGGACCACGGAAAAAGCTGGGATGCGGTGTACAACCGGGAGCATCCGCTTGGGTTTCGATGGTTGCACGAGTCTTTCGGAACCAACTGGCGGCTGACGGAAATGCAGTCCGCAATAGGCCGGGTGCAGCTTGGTAAGCTGAATAAGTGGATTGAACGGCGGCGGGAAAATGCGGAGATTCTGATTGATGGGTTATCCGGGGTGCCCGGGCTTAGGGTGCCGGTGCCGGGGGAAGGTGCCGGCCATGCCTGGTACAAGTTTTATGCGTATGTAAAGCCGGAAAGGCTTAAAAAGGGATGGAGCAGGGACCGGATTATGCAGGCTGTGACCGATAAGGGGGTACCATGCATGCAGGGGATCTGCCCGGAGGTGTATTTGGAGAAGGCTTTTGAGGGGAAAGGTGAGAGGGGAAAGGGGAAAGGGAGAAGGGGAAAGGTGCAAGGGGAAAGGTTCAAGGAGAAAGGTTTGAGGCCGGAAGGTCGGTTGCCGGTGGCTAAGGAGTTGGGGGAGACGAGTTTGATGTTTTTGGTGCATCCGACGCTGGGGGAAAGGGAGATGGAGGAGACTGTGAGAGTTGTGAGGGCGGTTATGGGTGAAGCGGGGCGGTAGTGAGGTGCAAGGCGTAAGGTTCAAGGCCCAAGGCCCAAGGCCCAAGGCCCAAGGTCCAAGGTTCAAGGTCAAGGTTCAAGGGAGAGATCAGGGAGCGGAGGGCAGAGGAGATTTTGGGTTGCATGTTTCCGCCAGCAAGTATACGATAAGTGTATTTGTTGGAGAAAAAATGCAAGAATTGCCTGTTGACATTCCTGACTCCATGTGGCTGCAAAACTATTTTGCAGCTTATGCCAACCCCAGGGCAAGAATCGCTCGCCTTGTCCGGCAGGGCGCGATTTTGCGTCTCAAAAGAGGGTTGTATATCCGCGCCGAAAGCGCCAGCGACGCCTTTATTAAAGGAAAGGCGGCCAACCGCATTTACGGCCCTTCGTATGTGTCCTTTGCCTATGCACTCAGGTGGTATGGTCTTATACCCGAGCATGCGGTGCATATCACTTCGGCGACTTTTAGCAAGGGCAGAAAAAAAAGATATGATACGCCTGCAGGCTCTTTTTTTTATCAGGATGTTCCCGATGACGCTTATCCTTTGGCAATAGGGTTTGCCGAAGAGACGTCCCGCCGTTTTCTTATGGCCTTTCCGGAAAAGGCTCTTTGCGATGAATTGTACCGTATAGCCGGGATACGTTCCATACAAAGGGTCAGGGCTCTTCTTTTTGAGGACCTGCGCCTGGATCCGGATGAATTCGACAGACTGGACCGGCATTTATTAATTCACTTGTCCGGATGCTATCATTCAGTGACATTAAACACCTTTGCCGGATTTTTAAGGAGAATGCATCATGCGTGAGGCCTGCGCCAAGATGTTTGAGGAATATCTGGAAAAGAATCAGGGTTCTGTGAACAGGGCCCTTGCCGAAACCATTCACGCCGTTGCTTTGCTCGGTCTGTCACGTACAGACTTTTTCACATATGCGGCGTTTTATGGCGGAACAGCCCTGCGATTGTTATACAACCTGGAACGCTTTTCCGAGGATCTTGATTTTTCACTGCTTGAGCCGGCAGAAGATTTCAGGCTTTCATCCTACCTTGAGCCCCTCGGGGATGAAATGAAGGCGTTCGGGTTCAGCGTTGAAATTGAAAACCGCGGAAAAAACCTGGATACGCCCATTGAATCCGCCTTTATCAAAGCCAATACACGGATGCATACAATCAAAGCCAAAGTTCCGGACGCTGTTGCGGAAAGAATTCATAAAAACGCTATTTGCAAGGTCAAGCTGGAAATCGATATTGATCCCCCGCCCGGAGCGCAGTTTGAGGTCAGATATATTGCCGATCCGGTCCCGTTTTCCCTCCGGTCCTATTCCGGGCCGGCTCTGCTGGCCGGGAAGATAGATGCGATCTTGTACCGCGGATGGCAAAACAGGGTAAAAGGCAGGGACTGGTACGACTTTGCCTTTCTCGTGCACAAAAAAGTGTCGCTTTTGCTTGGCCACCTTGAGGCCAGGCTCAGACAACGCGGTGTTTATACGGATAAATCTCCTCTTTCACCGGGTCAATGCACCGATATGATAGCTAGGCGTATCGAGTCTGTTGATCTTGAAGCAGCCAGGACGGATGTGGCCGCATTTGTACCCGATCCCCGGGACCTGGATGTCTGGTCCAAGGATTATTTTCACCATGTTCTGGGTAACCTGCAGTTTGTGACGGATTAGGACGGAAGGCGGAGAGCAGAGGGCAGTAGGTGGTAGTCGGTGGTCTTTGCGAGACATCATTTGACGCAGTAGATGCGGTGAAATTGGAACGCTCAATTCAGGTTAAAATGACCCGGCCCAGGTTGCGGGTGAGATGACCGAGCTTTGCGGCATGGGGTTTTTAATCAACAACTGATCTCCGGTGATCAGAACAGCAGTTGGTTCCGAGATTAAAAGCGCCCACAGGTGCGAGTCCTGAGGATCCGGAGATGCGTGATACGAATCGGACTGCGGCTCGCGCCAGATAGCGTTAGCCGTGATTTCCGTCAAGAGATGATCAACTTCGGATTCGTTGAGCCCATGGAGGCGGACAAGCTTGGGTCGAAGCAAAACGCTTCTGTATTCAGACAATAGTTCGGCAGACAAAAGGTAAAGCAGATTGCCTTCCAGCATGGCATCAAGAACCCTGGCGGTCGGACTGGTAGACTTGGTGATAAGGCCGGCAACTACAACATTGGTATCGATGATAAAAATGCGCGTATTCATTTAGATCGATGGGCGCGTGTTTCTTCGGCGGCAAGTCTGATTGCGTCTGCTTCGCTGCATTGTGCTTCCGAGCGGGCGCGTTCAACCAGTTGGCGGGCATTTTCCATGGATTGTATGCCTCGAAGCCGCAGGCTCTCCTCTATGAGCCTGCTGATGCTGCGCCCCTGGCGCGCGGCGGTTTCTTTTAACGCACGATGCAGGTCATCGTCAAGGGTTATGGTTAGCCTGCTCATAAATATTTCCTTTATCTTTAATATTTTTCTTTATCACATTAACACCAAAACACCATGGTGTCAAGAGGGGGAGAGGTCCAAGGGGAATAATCAGAAGGCGGAGGACGGAAGACGGAAGGCAGAGGACGGTGGCAGTTGTCAATGAGCAGTGGTTGGAAAGCGGAGGGCAGGGCACTGCTGGTAGGGGGAGATAGCCGGTGATCAGTGGTCAGGGGGGCAGAAAAAATGTGAAATTGACAAGTACTTTGATTAAGTGTACACTTATTATAAGTTTTTAAATTTTGGTCAAGGAAAAGGAAGATCGATGCAAAAAATCAATGTAAAAGATGCCCGAAGGAACATCAGCCGGCTGCTTGACCAGGTCAATGCGGGAGAGGAAATAATTATATTCAGACGGGGTAAACCTGTGGCGCGTATGCTGAAGGTTGACAATCAAGGTAGTAAACCCGTGCGGTTTCCGAACCGCAGTTCATTCCGCAGCAGGCTGCCTTCCATGAAACAAAGCAGTGCTTCGCTGATACGTGACATCCGCGATGAACGGGGATAATATTTATCTGGACACAAGTGCGCTGCTCCCTTATTACCGGGAGGAGCCGTCTAGCAGGCAGGTGGAAAAATTGTTGAGTAAAGCCCAACCACCCGTCTTGCTGAGCGATCTGACCCGGGTAGAAATGGCCTCGGCGATTGCCCGCTGGACCCGGATGAATGAAATAGACGAATCTCAGGCGGCCCTGATTGAAAACACCTTTGAACAGGATGCGCAGTCGGGACTTTACCTGGTCCGGCCGCTCGGCTCAACCCATTACCGCCGGGCCGAGAAGTGGCTTTCTGCCAGAAAAACCGCACTGAGAACCCTTGATGCCCTTCATATTGCCTGCTGCTGGAGTTTTGGCGCCAAATTGGTCACCTGCGACAATGTCATGCATAAAGCCGCCGGGATGTTGGGGCTGGAAAGCATGCTTATCGGTGGGGCCGGATAATGGTTATCATTACAGAAAATTCTTGACGGGCTGAGATAATTTGTTTATTTCTTTGATTAAATTGTCCGCCGGCAGCTTGCTGCAGGCTCAAAGGCCGTTTGGGCATGCCCCTGCGGCCTTTGCTTTTTGGCTTGACCTTCAAGCTCTCTTTTCCCGTATCCTGTATAAATAAGACAGGATCGTTGCCTAAGATTTCACAACAGGATGAACTGGTAAACAAATGAGTTATTTACGGTGGCAGGCGGTTTTCTTTGTAAAGGTCGCCCTTGATATTCTGTTTTCTTGTGGTGTTCTCTTTTATCCGGGCTCCATTTGATCTGTTTCGATTTTGCTATGGACTGAAGCGCTGCTACGCTATTTTTTCAGGCATTGCCAAGCGCTCTTATTACAAAAAAGCCTCATCATTTTTTATATTTTTGGCCTCTATCATGCCATCTGGCAGTATACCTCTACCAAAGAACTGGAAGGCAAGAAGTTAAAGCCGCCACCATTGCAACGCTTATTATTATCTCCCGCCTGTTGATTCTTACCGGTTTGAGGGTTTTTCCCGCTCTGTTTTTATCATTGACTGGCTGACCACAATTTTTTTGATATCCGGGGTTCGCGTGATGTTTCGATTATATTACGCGGACAAAGACTCGGATAAATCTGCCGGCGTCAGGTTGCGAGAGATGCTTGTGCCCCTGTTGAAGAAAGGGCCAAACAAAAAAAGGCTGCTTATTATCGGTGCCGGGGATGCCGCCGAAAAGATATTCAGGGAGATCCAGAACAACCAGAGCCTTAATTATCAGGTAGTCGGGATGCTGGATGATCATCCCTCCAAGCGCGGCAAGCGGATTCACGGCATACCTGTGATGGGGACAATAGACGAGACAAAAACGGTTGCCCAGGCGGCCAAAGCGGATGAAGCTTTGATCGCCATTCCTTCTGCCACGGGGGAGCAAATGCGCCGGATTATTGGCCATTGCAAGGAGGCGGGGCTTAAATCCAAGACCATCCCCGGTCTAAGCGAGCTGATTGACGGCAGTATATCCATTAAATCCATCCGGAATGTGGAATTCAGGGACCTGCTGGGACGGGAAATCATCCGGATGGATACCGATAAAATCGGGGCGTATTTGCGGGATCAATGCGTTTTGTTGACAGGGGCGGGCGGTTCCATCGGCTCCGAACTTTGCCGCCAGGTTTGCCGGTTCGCACCGAAACGGCTGATCTTGTTTGAGCGCACGGAAAATGCGCTTTATAGTATTGACCTGGAATTGCGGAGCGCTTTTCCTGATATTGAGATCATTCCCCTTTTGGCTGACGTTCAGGACAAGGTACAGGTCGGACATATTCTGTCCCTCTATGGGCCGCATACCATTTTTCATGCCGCCGCCTATAAGCAGGTGCCGCTTCTGGAGTCACAGCCCTGGAAGGCGGTTACCAATAATATTATGGGCACCATGAACATGGCGGAATGCGCAAAAGAACACAAAGTGGAGCGGTTTGTTTTTGTTTCCACGGATAAGGCGGTTCGCCCTAAAAACGTCATGGGGGCTTCCAAACGGGTGGCGGAAATGGTGATTCAGGCGCAGGACAGTTCCACCCGGTTTATGATCGTGCGATTCGGGAACGTAGTGGGCAGTGCCGGCAGCGTAGTTCCCCTGTTTAAAAAACAGATCGAGATGGGAGGGCCGGTGACAGTCACCCATCCAGATGTTACCCGCTATTTCATGCTGATCCCGGAAGCCTGCCAGTTGATCCTACAGGCAGGTGGGATGGGAAGCGGGGGAGAAATCTTTTTGCTGGACATGGGCCAGCCGGTTAAAATTAACGATATGGCAAGGGATCTGATCCGGCTTTCAGGCTTTAAGCCGGATGTTGATATAAAGATAAAGTATATCGGCATGCGTCCCGGGGAGAAGCTCCATGAAGAGCTGTTCTGTAAGGATGAGGAGACAATTGAGCCCACAGGCCATAAAAAAATTATGTTCGTGCGGAGCCAAGCGCTTTCTGATTCCAATATTATCTGCGAAAAGATTAAATTACTTCTCCTGATGGCTGCAGACCAGGATGGAGAGTCTATAATAGAATGCTTGAAAGAGTTGGTCCCGGGATATGCGGTAGCTAGTGAGCATACGGCAAACAATTAGGATAGCAAAGTAAAAGGGCCTGTATATTTTGCGAAGCACATACGCCATATCCAGCCACTGGCTATTTTTTATCTTTTTTCATTTAACTATTCTCAACCTCCTTCCGGGTTCCATGGGCAACCGTTTGGTCGGCGGCATGGTTTTTATGGTCGTATTTATTCTGCTTTTCCGGCAGGCGGTTCCGCACTGGAACCAGGTTAAAGCATACGTCCGGGAAAATCGCCTGGAATCTCTTGCCTTCCTTCTTGCCGTTTTTCTTTTATGCGCTTCTTGCTTCATCAATTTTGACTGGCAGCAAAAGCACCAGTGGCCGATGTCTGCGATATTGATGCTCTCTGCCCTGGCTTCCTACAGCTTTTTGGTTCTAAGCTATTGGCTTTTTCGATTGAACCCGGCGAAGAGCGGATATGAGTTTGTGCTTTTTCTGTTCATTTTAATCCATGCCATAGCCGTCTGGGAATATTTTCATTTCCCGTCGGTACGGCCCATACTGCACCACACCCTGCGAAGCAGCAACTTAACGTCATACCAGGTTTTATCTGTTTTTGATGCCTCTACGGTTTATGGGCCTTTAGCTGCAGTTTCCGGAATTTTTTTCCTGCAGCGGTTTCTGGATAAAGTGTCCGGGCCTGGCAGGCGGGGGCTTGAGTTAATCTGTGCGGTAGGCGGCTTTGCCGGTGCCTTGCTTGCAGGCTCACGAAGCGGATTGTTGTGCGTGGGGGTGGGATTAATTGTGCTTTTTTTCCAGGTTGATGCAAAGAATAAGCGGCGGGTTTTGGCCA
>JAGYOX010000076.1 GCA_018399235.1 Desulfobacterales bacterium
TATAAATCAGACAGCTATTAAAGCCTTTCGTTATATTGATTCGTACTCGTGCTCGTGCCCGTTCTCGTTATTGGCTTTTAATTTTCGAGTACGAGCACGAGTACCGTCCCGCTTAAGCGGGACTGATTACGATCAAGTTGCTTAGAAATGTTCCGGCCGGGCCGCGGCCCGGGACCGAGCTTAAAAGCAACTTCTGTTACGAGATAAAGGCACTGAGGCACTGAGGCACTGAGCTTTTGATTTTTTTTAACCTAATACCCAATACCTAATACCCAATACCTAAAACCCGAAGTTACTTAGAAGTACCCCCCGGCCGCCGCCCGGGACCAAGCCTATAAGCAACTTTTATGATAGATGCGATGTAGCGGCGGGCTTTAGCCCGCCATTCGCAAAAGCGACCGAAGTTATAGAACGCGTCCAATGGAAGGCTAAAGCCTTCCACTACATTGGTTGTACAAATTTCGATAAATATAAAAATTGGCGGATGCGCTTTTCTTATCCGCCCCACATGGCTAAGCTTTTGATTTTTTTTTAACCTAATACCTAATACCTAATACCCAAGACCTAATACCGTTAAGTTCCTCTGAAGGCCTCTTCTTCCCGAAACCATCCCCCTCATTTAACCCTTATAAGGAGCAGACAGGCGATAACATCCAAAACCATATAAAACCTGTAAGCCGCGTCATAAGAACCGGTCAGGTCATAGCTTAAACCGGATATCAGATAGCCGGTCATCTGCAGCACCAAAAACATATAGAGAAACCGGAAAACCTCGGGAAACGCCTCACGTCCGAACCTTTCGGCTACGATAACGGGAAAAGTTGAAAGGACGCCGCCCATTGAGAAACCAAAGACAACAATAAAAATGACAAGCGTCCAGACGGTTGGCTCCCAGAGGCTGAAAAACATCCCGACGGCGATTGCCGCCGCCATGACCGCCGCCACTCGGGTAGCGGCAAACCGGTCGCAAAATGACCCCCAAAGCCATTTCCCTGCAGCGCCGATAAGGGCAGTCACCGCCATCATTCCCATGGCATCCACTGAATTGAATCCGATATCCGAAAATCTTGGCTTTAACTGGGACATAATTCCGACTACGCCTATCATCATGAGGCCATAGGCCGTTCCGATTTTCCAAAATACATCCGAGCGTATCAACATGGCCAGTGTCCACGGGGTATATGGGTGATGGGTCGACAAATTAATTTTGGCGGGGGTATTTTCCCTGCCGGAGACCGGCGGCGCCAAGGGCACGCCGGGCAAGCCGACGGATTCAGGGCTTATCCCGTATTTTTCAGGCCAATCCCTAACCACCAGCCAAGCAATCGGGCTGATGAGCATCATGCAAAGGCCAATGATCAATGCGGCTGTCTGAATACCACTTTTAAGAATCAGAATCATGGCAAAAAAAGGCAGTACCGCGCCTGAAAGCGAAATGCCCGCAGTGGTCAATCCGAGGGCTTTTCCCCGCTGGGTGACAAACCAGTTGCTGACCGCCGTGTTGGCCACAATCCCGCCGTACGCCCCATTGAAAAGAAAGAGAAGAATGTAGAAAATGTAAAATTGCCAGAGTAGCGCCATTCGGAATAAAAAAATAAAGGAGATCCCGGCGGCCAATGCGCCCAATGCCATTAAAATCCTTGGGCCGATACGGGAAACCAGTGTCCCATAGACGAATTGGCCGGCAAAGCCGCAGAATGTTCCAATGGTCGCGGCCAGATTGATATCGGTTCGGCTCCATTGCCGCAACTGACTTACCGGCTCAAGAAACGCATTTAAGGCATAAAACCCGGAGCCGACAGCCATAAAATTTGCCAAAACAGCGACAACGACGATATACCAGCCGTAATAGGGAGGGTTCGGAGATTTCAATAATCGGTATTTAATACTCGCTCAATTAAATTTTTCAAATTTTATATTCGGTCTTGCTGTTTATTTTTCTTCCTTGACCGAACGAGCAAAGTCCTCAAAGGCCTGACGCGTATCGTATTTGAATCGGTAGCCGGTTTCCTGAATCAGCTTATCGGAACTAGCTATCCAGGGTGTAACCAAAAGCCGCATTGCCGGGGACGGAAATTCGGTAAAAAAATGCAACCGCAGGGTCCAGGCAAGGTGGTTAAGCGGATAAAGGATAGACCAGGGAATCGGCAGCCGGAAATTGCCCAGCATCCTTATCATTTCAGTAAAAGTCATGGTGCCTTCGCCGGCCACATTGTATATGCCGCCGATACGTTTTTTCAGCATCATCGCCATGATCTCGACCACATCATCTTCATGGACAAATTGAAACGGCCTTGCATTTGCCGGCAGCATGACGATCTTTTTCCTTAACTGGTTGGCCAGGGGGTTGGCGAACCCGGGTCCCACCACAAAACACGGCCGAAGAATGGTAACCGTAATCTCGGGATGTTCGGCAATAAATGTTTGGAGTATTTTTTCGATTTCTTTTTTATTTTTGGCATAGGTAAAATCGTCATTTCCCCGCAAGGGGCTTTCTTCAGTCAGCGGCACATCGTTATCCGGATAAAATCCATAGGCGGTTGTCGAACTGGTATAGAGGATGTGTTTTACCTCCGCCTTTGATACCGCAGCGAGAATATTTTTGGTACCGCCCTTGTTGATATCCTCCATCAACTGCTTGTTGTGGATCGGCGGCAGAATATAGGCGGTATGAACCACCGCATCGATCTTTTCCCGCTCGAAAATGTCATCCATGGATTCGCGGATGTCCCGACGGTCAAATACATACTTGGGGTGACTCTGACGGGGCTCATTGACATCGGTCCCCACCACGCGGTAGACCCAATCCTGCTCGCACAGATACTCCACCAATCGCCCGCCGATATAGCCCGCCGCTCCGGTGATCAGGATATTCATCGGTATCTCTCCGTTTCCGTATCGCCTGATTGGCCTATTCTTAACGTTTGGGTGCCATTGTAAGCATCTTTACAACAGACCGCTTGCCGAACGGCAATATCCAACATAAAAATTTAAGGAGTTTTCCAGATCCCAGCAACCAGTGAAGCTTGTTTTTATGTGCCGCCTGCCAGACCGCCCGGGCCACTTGAGCCGGCTGTACCCGTACCCCGAGTTTTTTTATGCTGTAGACATTTTCCGTATTATCCAGCATCGGGGTATTTACGTATGGCGGTTGAATGTCACAGACGTTTATGCCGTGCCGTTCAAACTCGATATCCAGCGCCTCGGTTACGGCTGATAGGGCGTGCTTGGTTGCCGAATATACGGCAAGCTCCGGAACGCCATAAATGGCCGATGCAGAAGATAAGTTGATGATCCGTGCACCGGGGGTCTGCTTCAAGTACTTGAGCGCATAATAAATGCAGTTCAGGCATCCTTTTAAATTGACATCCACAACCTTATGGCTGACGGACAGATCCGCCTCTTCGAACGGGGCGAACTTGATAATCCCGGCGTTGTTGATCAGGATATGGAGCCTTCCGCCCGTTTTCCCAGTAAAAGCGTCAATCCCCTCCTTGACGCTTTCCGGATCGCTCACATCCATGATCCCCGCATAACAATCGGCCGCACCGATTTCTGCTTCAAGATTTTTAAGCCCGGCCTCATTGACATCAAAGGCCCCCACATACCACCCGTTCTTCGCAAACAACAATGCCGTTTCCCGGCCGATTCCCGAGGCGGCCCCGGTCACCAGAACACTTTTTTTAACCACAGGCAGATTCCTTTTATCGAATATCAGGTATAATTTATCCCCAACGCAATTCATGCCTTCTTCGGCGGCAGGCCATCCGCATAGCACCGAAGCGGCATGTTATTGACTATCGCACCGACGCATTTGTTGCACGATATGCATGCCGCCTCCTTGGTCTTTCCCTCCCTGATACGTTTGACCAGATAAGGCTCCCGGATAAACGGACGGCACATGGATATGGCATCCGCATTTCCCTCTTCGATCAGCTTTTCCATCTGCTCCACGCGACGGTTGCCACCCACAAGAAACATCTTTGTATCGCCCAGGACCGGCTTAATAAAGTTGGCATGTTTTAAATTCCACATTTCCTCGAAATCAAACTTTCCCACCATGTTTTTTAACACCAGCCAGGCCAGCGGCTTCTGCCAGGCAGGCAGCGGTCGGATAAACTCGTTTACCGGAACCTCCCCCCGCCACATATGCATGTTTGAAAAAACGGTTGTCCCGGTGGTAATCTCCAACGCATCAACCCCTGACTCGGACAACCAGCCCGCATATATTTTCGCCAGATCCGGGGTCACACCATCCTTGGGCGTGTAATCCACTGCATTAAGCTTCATAATCAGAGGCATGCCCTCGGGCATATGCTTTCTGACGGCCATCACCGTCTCCCTGACAAAGCGAAAACGGTTCTCGTTTGAGCCGCCCCATCGGTCCTTACGCTGATTCAGATAGGGAGACAGAAACTGGTTTGGCAGGTAGCCGGCGCCGGCGCTGATGTGAATCGCATCCGTTCCCGCCTGAACCATCCGGGCAGCCGCTTTTCCATACGCGTCAATCGCCTCTTCGATCTCCGCTTCGGTCATGGCCCGAGGCTTTACCAGATACATGGGATCCCGGCCGACGCTGGAAGGCGCTATGGGGGCATGGCCGCCCGTATATTCCTTTTTCGTCTGGCGGCCGGCATGGGCAAGCTGAAAGCATGCCTTGCCGCCGTTCTCATGGATAATATCAGCCAGTTTTTTCAGTCCCGGAATCTTGTCATCACTGTCAGCACACGTCTGATGGGGAGTTGCTTTGCCCTTGGGGTGAACATTCATATACCCCGGAATAATAAGAGCCACCTCGCCCCGGGCCAGATGCTTGTAACGGTTGAGCAGCTGGTCGGTGACGTATCCGTTCTCATCGGCCATGCATTCATAGGTGCCGGCATGGACGAATCTGTTTTTGATTTCAAGGTTCCCGATGCGGAGCGGAGTGAACAGGATGGACATGAGGCACCCTCCTATACTTTTTCCAGGATATGGATACACATGGCCGCCTCCTCAACGCCGATATTGCCGCCGCCGTTTTCGGCAAGCCCAATTTTTACCCCCTCGGCCTGGCGTTTGCCAGCCTCCCCCCGAAGCTGGAGCCCCAGCTCATAAATCTGGGCCAGTCCGGAGGCCCCGATGGGATGGCCGCGGCATTCCAGGCCGCCGCTGGTATTGACCGGTTTTTTACCGCCGAGCTTGGTGATCCCGGTTTCTGCGTAGGGTCCGCCTTCGCCCACAGGGCAGAATCCCATGGCCTCGGTCTGGTGGAGTTCGCCGTAAGCACTGGCATCATGGAGTTCGGCGATATCGATATCTTCCGGGCCCAAGCCGCCCATATCATAGGCCTGCTTGACCAGCCGCTCACCGATATCCTCCCCGTCAAAATCCCGATCAGTGCCGGAGCCGTGAACAGATGCCCGAATTTTTATCGGCCGCGGATTTTTCAATTTTTTCAAAAAATCCTCAGAGCAGACAATCGCCGCAGCCGCCCCATCCCCTACCGGTGCGCACATGGCCCGGGTCAGGGGGTAGGCGATGGGCTTGTCCGCCAACACCTCATCCACGCTCATATCCTTCTGGTACTGGCTCATCGGATTAAGCGACCCGTGGAAATGATTCTTCGCGCAAATAACGGCCAGCTGCCGCTGGGTGGAACCAAAGCGGCTCATATGCCACCTTGCGCCCATGGCATAGGCATCCATAAAAATACTCCGACCCTCTCCCGGCGGCGTCTGGCCATCGGGGATCTCCACCTGAAACATGGAGTTGGCCTTTTCCATGAGCTTGACCTGATTTTCAAAATTTTCCACATCCATGCACGTGGCATAGGCGGTCAGGGATTTCGTCTTGTCCGGATGGCTGATTTTCTCAGACCCCACAACCAGCGCCACGTCATACATGCCGGCCCGGATACCGGTATAGGCCAGGTGAAGCGCGGTTGAAGCCCCGGCGCATGCATTCTCCACGTTGGTCACGGGAAGGGCGCCGATGCCCATGGACCGAAGCACCACCTGGCCCCGGATGGAATGCTGATTGTCAAACATACCCCAAAAGGTATTGGAAAAAAACGCCGCCTGAAGATCCTCTTTCGTTAATTCCGCATCCTTTAGTGCCGATCGAATCACCTCATGCGCCATGTCCCGGACATTTCTGTCCATGTACTTGTTGAACCGAATCATTCCGAGCCCAGCGATATATACATTGGTCATAGATTTCTACCCCTTTTGTCAATTCAACAGGTTATTAGAACAACACATTCGTACTCAGTCCCGCGCGAGCGGGACGGTTCTCGTACTCGTAATCGTACTCGAAAATTTTTAAATACCGATTACGAGTATGAGTACGAAAATCAATCAATCCTTTCTCGGATACGTCTCAATAATCTTGTGGCCGGCACCAATCGCCAGCGTATCATTGGAGCCGTCCTCGATTATCATGGCCCTTGCGTCTCTATACAGTTTTTCAACAAGATATTCCTTGGTCAGTCCGTTGCCGCCGAATATTTGAATCGCCTCGTGCGCAACCTTCAAAGCGGCTTCCGTACCGTGGATCTTGGCGATATTTGAATATTCCTCGGCCGGTGTAGTGGTGTTCTGATTATAGGCAAACGCAGCCCTCGTAATCGCCCGGGTGGTTTCCACCTGACGCAGCATTTCAAAGAGCTTTGCCTGAATGTTGGGATACTCAATGAGTTTTTTACCGCCCTGGACCCGGGTTTTGGCATAAGTGAGCGCCTCGTCAAATGCCGCGCGGGCAACACCTGTGCCGAACACCCCCATCATCGCTGTTGTTGTTGATAGAACTATCTCCAAAAGGGCTTCATACGCATCGGGGCCGACGATCAGGTATTTTCCGGGGATACGGACGTTGTCGAAAAATATCTCCCCCTGATTAAGGTCCCGCTGGCCCAGCTTGTTCAGCGGTGCCCCCTTTTTAACCCCCGGCAGATCCAGCGGCATGGCAAAAATCCCGCCGCCGGCATGGCCCATGGATGGGTCGATCTGGCAGAACAAGGCGCAGTGGGTAGCAACAGTGCCGCAGGAGACCCAGGCTGATTTCTGACCATTGATAATATAGTCATCCCCGTCCTGAGTGGCCACACACTGGGCCGGAATGCTTTTATCGGAAAAGCTCGGGTAATACGGGAGCAGAGTATCCGAGCCGTGGTCCGGCTCGGTGATCCCCCAACATCCGATAATACTGGCGTCCTTACACTCACAGAACGGCTCAAGGACCTCTTCGATCATGTTTTCCTCCGGCACCAGGGAGGCGCCGAACGCCGGAAAACTGGCAACCCCTAGCGCAACTGTCAGTCCGACGCTGCCCCAGGCGAGTTCTTCGTAAACGATCGCCTGCTGCAGTGAGGTCAGCCCCATCCCCCCGTAACTTTCCGGTATCAATATTGAATGATACCCCAGCTCGTAGGCCTTTCGCATAAACTCCCAGAATGGCGAATCCTTGGCAATCACCTGCTCCGGCGTCATTTCATCGAGTTCTTTGGCAATGGGGCGCATGACTTTTTTGGCAAACTCATAGGCGTTTTTCTTAAGCATGATGTCTTCATTCGAAAGATTAATATCTAAATCCAGATATTCCATATAAATACCCCCTATTTGTCTTTATCCTTATACCTTGCCTCAATTTTATCGGCGTGCTTGACCACAATTTCCGGTACCTGCTCAAAAAGCACCTGCTGCATGACCTCCATAACTTCCGGAGAGTAGGCCATGCCCATAAATTCGGGCGGCGCCCACCATTCGTCCTTGTTCTTGTACATCGGGGTACCGCCGCCGGGAAATGCCGTAAACAGATTGGGCACGCAGTTTAGCATATCCTGCTTGTCCATTTCATAGGTCATGCTCTTATGCATTTCTTCACGGCTATAGTAGACCATATCTCTAGGCGGGCCCAAAGCAAGCCCGATTTTAGCGTCCATATGCGGCATAAACCCTAATGCATTCAACGCAAACCCGAGAGAGCCCATTACCCGATTATCCACCCGATACTGCCACGCGGCGGCACAGGCCCAGTCGCAGGCAATCGCGAAATCCAATGCCTTCCAGTTGCAAGACGGACCGCCGAGCTGACCGCCGCCGCGGTTTTCTTTGGCGTATTTGTTGAATTCCTTGCACGTGTCAAATCCGCAGGCCCCACAGTCCCATCCCAGATTTGAACGGGCGGTTCTGGCGCCAACGGCCACAACGACAGGATTCTCACCCTTTTCATAGCAGCTTTTGATGGTCTCATAGTCCCATTTGACATAGCGCATAACCTGGGCTACCGGGCCCATGACTTCGATAATCGGCTCAAGATCCTCGCCCCAGATAATCTCTACGTCCACGTCGGTCTTGCCGGTGATCTGGGGCGCCTTATGTACGGCCAGCGCAATGTTTTTGGCCACCTCAAGAACATGTTCCTGGCAATACTCAATACCCATTAAATGTCCCATTATTCATCCTCCTCATCGCTTTTTTGGGGTTTTGGAATCCACTTACGGTAGTCAAACCCACGGATGATCCGGGCCGTCTGATAAATCTTTCGGGTGTTATCCAAAACCTTGTCCATATTGATGAGATGATAATCCACATTGACATCCACATAGGGATTCTTTGACTTTACCGCTACCGGTACGCCGACGACCATCCCCGAATTGCGGCAATACCCCAGCTGCATCCCGGCCATGCCGATACTGGCAAAGGGGCGGGCATCAACCATCAATGTATGCGCCGTCCATAATGCGCTCCCCACCGCATAGCCCAAATCACTGACCCGGGCGGTACAAAGCGGACCGTCGATTTCCTTTTTTGACGACCGGTCGGTAATATCCACCAGGCCGTATTTCTGGTTCTTCTGTTCATAGAAATAGCTGCAGTCCAGCCCGCCCCCGCAGAGGCCGCAACCGGCGTCCAGCGGGGTTTCATGACATCTCGTGTTGCCAATGAACAGGATCACGTCCGAGTCCCGAACCATCACCGCTTCATAGAGAAACGGCTCCTTCCACTGCTCCTTCTGATGGGCGATTTCCTCCATCTTTCGGGCAATGGTCTCCAGTTCCTCCTGGCCGTAGACGATATGGGCCTCAACTGAAGGCACGCCGCCGGCAAACGGGGCTGTTTGTGCGGAATTGAGCATCAGGCGGGCGGCTTCCAGCGCCCCTTTTTTCCGACGGATGTCCTGCGGGGACCAGGGCGTCCATTCGTTCACATACTCTTCGCCTCTAAAATCGAGGTCTTCGACATATTTTCTCATCGGTTCGACTCCTATTGGGTTTGTGGGGTTACCCGGGTTTTATGGTCCTCGAATGCATAGACGTTGTCCGCGTCTTTACTGAAATCCTGTTTCAACAGGCGATCCAGGTTTTTCTCCGATGCGGATTTAGGGATTTCATCGACAATCTGTACGTAGGAGGGCACGGCATTTCTCTCAAGATTTTCAACACAGTTTTTGAAAACCGAATCTACATCGATCTCAATACCGGCTATGGGGACCACTGCTGCTACCAAGTCACTCTCGCCCGGGGCCCCGGATTCAGCGGGCACGCCATAAACACAGACATCGCTGACATCCGGATTTGTCGCAATGGCGGCTTCCACCGTCTGGGGTTGTATAAAATCGCCGGAACGACGCAAACCGCCGCCTGCCCGGTAATCAAAGAAAAACCAGCCGGCCTCGTCGGTATGGCCCATATCACCGGTATGCAGCCAACCGCCCCGGGTTTTTTCCTCCGAGGCCTTCTTTCTGCCCAGGTACTCGACCTCGGTTTCCTGCCCCAGCAAGCGGAAAATAATTTCCCCGGTTTCAAACGGGGCACATTCCGTGCCGTCTTCACGGACCACCTTCATTTCCATCAAGCCCTCAAGCGGTTTCCCAAAAGATCCGATAGGCCCCACCCCCGGCGGCTTATGGGCGAACCCGCCCTCGACGGCGCCGTACCACTCATGGATCCATACATTGAATCGCTTTTCAAAGGCCTCCCAGATGGCTGTCGGCGTGCCTGCGCTTAGGACCACACGGACCGGATTGTCGGCGTCATCGGGTTTCGGCGGCTCACTGAAAATCCCCATCATCATGCCGCCCAAAAGCGAAAACGTCGTGCAATTATGTTTCCGGCAAATATCCCAAATCCGGCTTTTAGTGAATTTCCGGCTGATAACAGAAGGGATGTTCAGAATCAAAGACGGCACTAATGTCACCGCCTGGGCGTTGCCATGGGTCAGGGAAAGGCCGGTATACAGCCGGTCCTGCTCACTATACTGCCATACAAAAAGGCCTAGCTGGGCGAACTGGCTCATCCGGGAGCCTTTAACCACTACGCCCTTGGGATCACCGGTCGTGCCCGAAGTATAGATGATCTCCAGGGGCATATTGGGATCTTCATTGCGATTATCCGGGGGACCGACTTCCGGACCGTCCAGAATTTCGTTCATAGATGGAAAATCGTTGCTTACCGGAACATTCATCCCGTCTTTATAGGCGACTCCGATGGTTTTGACATTAGAAAATTCTGAAAGCACCGGCTTTACTGTGTCCATAAATTCACTGGCGAATACGACGCCCTTGCTTTTTGAATCTGAAAATACATATTTCAGCCGCTCGCCTTTTGTTCGCGGGTCAATGGGCACCATCACGGCCCCGATGAGCGAGGCGGCATACATGGAATAAAGAAATTCCGGATGGTTTCGCATCAACATGGAAAATGTGTCGCCCCTGCCGATGCCGATTTTTTGGAGTGCATGGGCAAATTTCCGCCCCCGGAGAACTATGCCCTTATAGGTCAACACTTCGTCCTGATATTCGCCGTTTTCAAAGGTAACAACCTCGAAATCAGGCATGGATTCAGCGCGACTGTCAAGTTCGTAAGCGATGTGGCCGGGGACTTTGGCTTCCGTCATAATTTCCCCCCTTTCCATTGCGGTTAATAGTTTCAATCCAGATGAGTAGCCGGCCCTGTCAATCCGTCGGGAGATTGTGTTTTTTACAGAATTCCGGATAGGCTTCATGCACCGGTTTTAAGGCGGGTAGCATTTTCAATACTTTGGGAATCGGGCCCTTGGCCTTGATTTTTCTTGTGGCCAACGCAACCGGAAGGGTCAGCTTTTTTAACCAGAAGTTGTGAACGCTGTCGCCGGAGAGTTGCATTGTAATAACGGCATCACGGTTCGCCTCCTTGCCGGTAAGCACATTATCCGGGTCCACGTAAAGATAGCCGTCCGGATCGTTGATGACGAATTTATAACTGACCCCGTAATTGCGCATCTTATCGCCCAGGCCTTTTTCAAACACGATGTATTTCCATAAATCCTCAAGAAAATCATACATTTGCTGGGTATCCTGGAATACACTCATTGGAACCTCCTTTCAGTGGTTGATAAGGGTTTAAGACATATCGTTTATGCGGCAAAATAGATATTGCGGCGATAAACAATGTTTGCAATAAATATGCCGAACCCATTAAAAACCTAAATGGTTGATATATTTATATAAATTTATTTAATAGATATGAATTGCCCAGATTTGGACAAAAAAACTGCCCAGATATGGACATTTGCATTGACTTGATCCGCCTCAACAGGGTATTTTTATAAAAAAAGGAAGTATTATGAGAACTCTCCGTAAATCATATATCCCCAATATAAACGAAGAGGCGCTTCAGCTTGAAAAAAATCTGGCCATAAAGGCGCTCTCCTCCGGCGACCGAAACACCGCTTGGCTGCATTTGATGAACATTTCCAGCCGTCTGTCCGGATGCTCTTCTTCAGCGGACCGCGATGCGCTTTTTGTATACACCGCCATTCAGCTGGCCAATGTTAGTTTTGTGCTTGGCAAGGGATTCAGCGAACTGATCACCACCCTTGAGGAAGCCCTGGACCTCGCCGAAGCCCTGGGGGATCTTCGCTCGGCGGCAATCATCCATTTACACCTGGGCCGCCTTTTTTATTTCGCAGAACAGCGATCCAATGCCATGGCCTTCTTTGAAGCCGGTAAAAACAAAGCCGAGTCCTTAGGCGACGAGGATATTCTGACGCAGGCAGCCGAATTTATTGGGCTTTACTATTTCCTCCAGGGGCGTTTCCGGGAGGCGATTACCTATTTCGAGCGGGCGACCAAAAGCTTTGAATCTGAAACCGAAGGCCGCGTTATCAACCCGTCCGGCCCTTTGTGGCTGAGTTACTGCGCGGCGTTTCTGGGCGAGTTCCACCGCGCCATCGGAACGCTCGACTACTATCGACGGCTTGCCATAGAAGGCGCAGACAGGGAGCTCGCCAACACCCTGCGGGCGGTTCTTGGCATTATTTTGTTGAGCATCAAAAAACATAAGGAGGCCTACTTCCACCTATCCGGCGCCCTGCAAGAAGCCAGAACGACACAGAATGCCCTTGCAAGCTATTTTGCCAAGGGCGGACTCGCCTTTCACCACTTCATTGAAGGCCGCTATAAGGAAGCCGGTGATTGGATCGAACAGACCGTTTCCGACGGGGCGGTCGCCGGACTCATTCATCAATACGCATCGCCCATTGTGCTTGAAACCGTCTTTGAATTAAATCGCCGCAACCTTTGGGAAATCTCCTCCTTGAATTTCATGGATGAATTCAACCGAATCATGCGGGAGCCCAATATTCATCTGCGCGGCGTCGCCCTGCGGCTGAAGGCCACAGAGGCCATGGCCGAGGGCCAAAAAATCGATTATATCAATTCCCTTTTAACCAGCAGCGAAGATTCCCTCAGCCGTTCAGGCGACCCGGTCCAGCTGGGAAAAACCCAACTCCAAATGGCCCGGCTCAAACTCCGCACCGGAGACCATGAAAACGCACGAATACTCGCAGAAAAGGCCCGAAAAAATTTTGCCAGCTACGTGGACGTTTATTTCCCGGATGACCTGAGACCGCTGCTAACCATAAAAAGCGATCTGGGAACACAGCGCGACTCAAGCAATGAACTGCTTGACATGTTTGTCGATGTGATCCAGGACCTGGCCCCGAGCGCCGATTTTGATAAGCTCCTGGAGCGGACGGTACGAACCACCAACCGCTTTTTCGGTGCGGAACGCGGCGGCATCTTCTGGTTCCGGCGTCATGGCCCCGATAAAGAGCCGCTGCTTCGAGGGCCATGCAATCTTTCACAGGCCGATGTGGCGACGGATGAGTTTAAACCCAATATGTTTTCTATTCTCAGCGCCTTTCGCGACAACCGCCCGCAGGTGATTCGGCGCAAGGGCCATGAGATGAATCCGAGCCGGGTAAAAGCCATGCTTTGCGTCCCTTTTGAAGTGGAGGGCAGGCCTCGCGGCGTTCTTTATCACGACAACTCATATGTCGAAGACTGCTTTGATCAATTTGAAGAATCGCAACTGATCCGCATGGCCCGGTGGCTGACCAGCTATATTGACCAGATATTCGAATTCAGCAGACAGCTTGAGCAGAAAACCGTCGATCATTTAAGCCAGCTTGAGGCTTCAGACACCTATTCCATTATTACCCGCAGTCCGGAAATGACAGAGATACTGGCCCAGACGGATAAAATTGCGGCTTCAGACAGCTCGGTGCTGATTTTGGGAGAAACCGGGGTGGGTAAAGAGCTTCTGGCACGTCGCATTCATCAGAAAAGCCGCCGCCGAAACAACCCCCTGATTATCGTGGATCCTACTGTTCTTCCCGAAAACCTTGTAGAAAGCGAGCTCTTCGGTCATGAAAAGGGAGCGTTTACCGGAGCGGACCGCCAGAAAAAAGGCCGCATGGAGATTGCCCACCAGGGAACGCTGTTTATCGATGAAATCGGAGAGGTGCCCAAATCAATCCAGGTCAAACTGCTCCGGACGATTCAAGAGAAAACCATGGTGCGCGTGGGGGGAACAAAGAACATTTTTTCGAATTTCCGGCTGGTGGTCGCCACCAACCGGGACTTGGCCAACGAAGTGGCCTCCGGCAGGTTCCGGGAGGATCTTTACTACCGGTTGAACGTCATCCCGGTAACCCTTCCGCCCCTCAGGGATCGAAAAGAAGATATCACGCTTCTGGCCGAGCACTTTCTTCATCGGTTTGCAGCTAAATACAACCGGCAGGGGCTTGAACTCACAAATGAGCATAAGGCTATGCTGTCCACCTATAACTGGCCCGGAAACATCCGGGAGCTGCAGAACGTAATGGAACGGGCGGTACTGCTTTCCATGGACGGCAGACTTAACCTGAACCTGCCGGCTGACAAACAGTTAAATACCCGACAGATATTTGCCGATCTTCCAGACCTCGATGAGATGCAGCGCCGGTACATCCGGTATGTGCTATCCCATACCGGAGGAAAAATCAGCGGCAGTGACGGCGCCGCAGAAATTCTGGGTATGAAACGAACTACGCTGCACAATCGTTTGAAAAAGCTGGGGTTGAAATAGTTATTTATTTTTTATTGAGAAGCGCGGCGGGTTAATATGCTCGCTTCTGCATTTGGGGCACTTACCCGGCTTCTTATGCCGGCTGCGGTCCTTAAAAGTATAGCCGCATGAAAAGCACCGGGCCGGCGTGATAACCAGCTTCAACCCCCGCCGGGACAGGCTCCGGCTGATATGATCAAAATGGGCGACCACTTCCTTTTCCGAAACCCCGACCTCTCCGGAAATCTCCCGCGCGTCCAACTCCCTCTGCAACAACTGCTCAATAATATTTTCACGGATGGTTCCCATACCCCCGCCTTTCCCGATTGATTGCCATACATCCCCGGCTTATCAGTTCTATTGCTATTTTATTATAATATATAATTATATCAAATCTTTTATAAGCCAGAAGCAAAAGTTTATGGCTGAATGCAGTCGAGAGGATTATAGTTGTTTTAGACCAACGGATATGTATTAAAAACAGCGTCGGTTGTCTTTTTTGGAAGTAACCCCCCCGGCTGAGGGCCAAGGCCCTGGGCCGAACCTTGCAGTAACTTTTGCGACAGGGTAAAGGCTCTAAGGCACTGAGGCACTAAGGCACTAAGGCTCTAAGGCACTAAGGCACTAAGGCACTGAGGCACTGAGGGAGAATCGAAATTTCAAATCTCAAATCTGACAATCTCGTAAAAAGTCGATTTTG
>JAGYOX010000077.1 GCA_018399235.1 Desulfobacterales bacterium
TCGATCAACCCAATCGGTTTAAAATTTAACTAAATGCATTATAAATTTCTATATGTCAAATTGCTAATTTCTATTGATTGGCCTCTAAAAATATAAAATCTCTATTGTTTCAATCAATCAAGACAGTCTCGTAAAAAGTCGATTTTTGGATGGCAAAGAAAAAAGTTCAAGCCCCGTTTAAAATCAGGGGGCGCGCAAATCCCGAGGAATGCAGCGTACATAGGAGTACGTGAAATTCCGAGGGATGCAGCGCAACACAGATATTGGACTTTTTACGAAGCCATCAACCAGGTGTGAGTAAGATGAAAGGCTAAACGATATAGGGTTTGATCTCAGGGAAAAGGGCGGACCAGTTCCAGGGCGGGGCGTCCTGACTATCCCCGGTTTTCGGCCAGGGCCAGCCTTCGGGATAGGGGGTGACAAATCGCCGGGTTTCGTTAAGGGTCGGGTGGATGACCGAGAGCCCGGTGGCGCACAGGGCGATCTGTTTGTCAGGCAGGGGGGCTGCGGCGCCGTAGCGGAGGTCGCCCACAACCGGGTGCCCAATATGCGCAAACTGCGCCCGTATTTGATGGTGACGGCCGGTCTCGAGATCGATTTCAACCAGGCTTTTTGACTGGCCGGTATCAAGCACCTGGTAGGAAAGACGGGCCTCCCGGGTTTTCGGGGTCGGCGCGGCCATGATCCGGCTGGATTTGCCGCTGATGCGCTCAAGCGCATGGATCAGTCTTCCGGATGGCCGACTGATAATACCTTCAACCACCGCCGTGTATTTTTTCTCCACGCTTCCGGTCCGGAACTGCTCGCCTAACCGGCCCGCCGCCTTTGACGTCTTGGCGAACAACATCACCCCGGCCACCGGCCGGTCTAGGCGATGGACGAGGCCGAGATAGACCCGTCCGGGTTTCTGGTACCGGTTTTTCAGCCAGGTTTTGGCAAGCCCCAAAAGTGATGCATCTTTTGTCTGATCGGCTTGCACCAGCAGGCCGGCTGGTTTATAAAGGACGAGGAGGTGGTTGTCTTCATAAAAAACCGGCCATTTTTTGATAAAAAAGAAGGGTCGGGGCGTATCCATACTGAACCGAATTAAAATGAATAAAAACAGTTATAAATCCGGAAAAGCCAAGGGCCATACCCTGACAGACATGGCGGCGCTGATGGAGCGTTCCGGCATTTATTTGTCGGGCACCCAGCTTCAACAGCTTTGGTCCTATCACAAACTGCTGCGCGAATACAATCCAAAGCTCAACCTGACCCGGATCCATAATTTCACCAACATGGTCATGAAGCTCTATGTGGACTCTATTCTTCCCGGCCAAATGGTTGCGCTGCCCTCGCCGCTTCTGGATATCGGGACGGGGCCTGGGATGCCGGGAATTCCGCTTAAAATCGCGTTTCCGGATGTGGTGGTGATCCTGGCTGAAAGCCGGCAAAACCGGGCGGAATTTTTGGAAACCGTTATCAAGACCGTGGACCTCAAAAACATATCCGTCATCGGCCGGGGCATCACCCCCAAATTCCAACAGCCCGTATCCGGCATTATCACCCGGGCGGTTGAGTCCATTGAAAAAACCCTGGCGCGGATCGAGGGCTGCCTTGCCGAAGACGGGCTTGCCATATTCATGAAGGGGCCGGGATGCGAAGATGAAATCGCGGCTGCGGATAAAAAGTTCGCCGGTACTTATGAGCTGTGCCGGAACGAATCCTATCAGATTCCCCATTCGCCGCATCGTCGCCGGCTGGTGGTTTTCCGGCGAATCGACGCGCCGATGTGGGAGAGGCATGCAAAAGTAATGGAAAAGCATATGATACGCCGTATTGAAAGCGGGCAAAACGACACCTTTAAGGAGCTTAAAAAACTGCTGACCGGCAAGGGCATCAAGAAGCAGGAAAAAGCCCTGATTTCCGGCAGCAAACAGGTGAAAGAGATTTTGAGGGATTTTCCGGGACGTTGTGAAGCCTATATTTCAGAAGATACCCATCCGCCTCCGCCGGAAGATGCGCCTGAGGCGCTGGCCTGGTATCAGCTGACGCCGCCGCTGTTTAAGAGCCTTGATGTAAACGGCACCCATTCGCCGCTTCTTCTGGTTACCATCCCCCGCATCGGAAAGTGGCGGCCCGCTGATGGGTTCCCCGAGGGCTGCAGCCTGCTGATTCCCTTCCAGGACCCGGAAAATGTCGGGGCGGTCATCCGGACGGCTGTGGCATTCGGTGTCAGAAATATGATTTTACTGGCTGAAAGCGCCCACCCCTATCATCCAAAGGCGATTCGGGCATCGGGAGGCGCCGTCCTTTATGCAAACCTTTACCAGGGGCCGTCCATAGCGGCTCTGCCGTCTGATCTGCCGCTTGTCGCCCTTTCCGGTGAAGGGAAAAAAGACATTGCCGGATTTATGTTTCCGGAGGCCTTCGGCCTGCTGCCCGGCGTGGAGGGGGGCGGACTGCCCGAACATTTGAGGAATAATGCTGTTTCAATTCCCATTAGCGATGCGGTGGAGTCGTTAAACGCCGCAACCGCCGCCGGCATCGCCCTGTATCTTTGGGCCCAGTCCATTAAGAAATAAGAGGGTTCACCCACTCAGCAAGCGCCTCTCCAGAAGTTTTTGCATGTCCCGGCGACCATCGGTGATCAGAAGCACATACACGTTGTTTTCGATGACGCGGTAGATGATGCGGTAGGGCTTGAAGAATACCTGGCGGAAATCCCGCAGTCCCAAGGCAAGCAGTTCCTTTGGGTAGGCCCCGCGGTGGGGATTTTCGGACAGGCTGGTAAACGCCGCTTCAATCTGCTTTAGGACGTAATCGGCCTTTCCCGGCCCATCGTGAAGGTCGATGTAGTCGTAAATCTCCCCCAGGTCATCTGCCGCGTCATCGGTCAAGAGGACGGTAAACGACATCAGAGGGCCTTTTTCCCCTCCCTCAGGCTCTTGATCACATCGCTGGCGGGCCTGACTTTCCCCTCTTCGATCTGACGCATGCCGAGAGCCAGGCTTTTCAATAAAGCCATCGTCTCCTGCGTCTGTTCATAGCTCTCGATGTCCTGCACGACCGCCTTGGCCTCTCCGTTCTGGGTGATGATCAAAGGCTCACGGTTTTTCCCAATAGCGCGGATGATCTCGGCAGCGTGGGATTTCAGGTAGCTGATCGGCTTGATCTGGCTGGATAAGGGCATGATTGACCTCCATTGTTGTTGACTAAATATAGTCCTTAAACAGGTCAGGTGTCAAGGAGTAATGGCGCCGGCCACCGGCAATTCGGTAAAAAAATCACACCCGCCTCCACACATTACATTACTCTTACATTAATATTTACATTTTAGCTATGCCTTTGTATTCTGCCCATGGATGCCGGAATAAAGGCGGGAAGGATTATAAAGTTTTACCCGGCAGATTTTCAGGCCGGCGCAGTGGCCTGCCCCGCAATTATCGCAGGGTCGGCCACCGCGCCTGCCTTTCATCGTTTATTGACAGTGTAAGCGAGTTGCGCCAATGATGGGCAAAGAACGAGAATATTGTTAACTTAAGCCATTTTTACCCTCCTGACCTTCTCCCATAGGGAGAAAGAGTTAAATGGCGTATTAAGTTAATGACATTGGGTGTCAAGAAAAAACATTATAGGGGGAGAGGCCAATGAAGGTTGGTCGAAATGATTTGTGTCCTTGCGGCAGCGGCAAGAAGTATAAAAAGTGCTGTCTGGGCAAGCAGGAAATTAGTGCAGCCAATGTGAATCAAACCGGTTTTGGCCGGCACAGGCTGAGAAAGACCGAGGGCGAGTTGATTCCCCGGCTGATGGATTATGCCGAAAAACATCTAGGTGAAGAATGGATTCATGAGGCATGGGAGGAATTCGTGCTGTGGGAAGAGATTGAAATAGAGGAAAATTGGATCTCTGAACTCGTATCCGCCTTTGAGCCCTGGGCTGTTTTTACATGGGATGCGGCAGAAATGCTGGAGGATCCGGATTGGCTCGATGATGCGGTGGTGCCGGAAAAGACCGTTGCCCAGCTCTATGCGGAGGCGTACCCGGATGTCCTTGATGATTTTCAGAAGCGCTATATAGGGGAAATCTCTGACCAGCCGTATAGTTTTTTCCAGGTGATTGACGTAAAACCCGGCAAGTGGCTGACGCTGAAGGATCTGCTGCTGGATCGGACAGTGACGGTTCAGGAAAATCAGGGGGCAAAGCCTGAAGTAAAGGCCAGCATTCTTTTTACCCAGGTGATCAGCATGGACGGCATATCCGTCATGGTGGGGGCTTATCCCCTTATGATTCCGCCGACCTATCACGGCTACTTTATCGACTACCGCCAAGACATTTTTGAACACAACGGGATGGTAACGGCCGAAATACTGCGGGATTATGATCTGGCAATGGATATGCGCGGCATCTTTTTTCGCATTTTTGAGAAGGCAATGAATCCTCAATTGCCAACCATTCAGAATACGGACGGCGATCCGCTGGTTCCGATAAAGCTGATCTATGGGCTAAAGTGCAGCCCGGCCGAAGCGTTCCGGGCCTTTAAAATCCTAGGCTGGGGGATGGATGATGAGGAGCTGCTATCCGAAGCGCAATACGATGATGCCGGAGAGATGACGCGCATTCATTTTTCTTGGAGGAAAAAGGGCAATAAAAAGCATCCGGAATGGAACAATACGATCATGGGCCACATTACCATTGACAAGGAGCGACTGACCGTCGAGGTAAATTCTGAGAACCGTTCCAAAACCATACAAAAAGAGATTAAAAAGCGCTTGAGAGACAAGGCGGTTTATAAGAACGCGGTCATGAGCTCATTGGAGAAGATGCTCGAGGAGCAGGGACAGGGTGCGGGCGTCGGCGCCGGAACCGGGCCTGGCGGGGAAGGGCTCAGCCAGGAGGAACTGATGCAGATCCCGGAGGTAAAGGAACAGGTGGCGGAGATGGCCGAAAAACACTGGGAGCAATGGCTGGATACGCCGCTGCCAGCGCTTGGGGATCTGACGCCCCGGCAGGCGGCAGAAGATCCGGTCGGCCGGGAGAAACTGGAAGGGCTTTTTTTGAGCTGGGAGTCCATGGCGGAAAAAGAGGCAAAGAATCTTTTTTCACCGGATATCGCAAAGCTGAAAAAGGATCTGGGGCTGTGAAGGGCCGCACTCCGATGTGTGCCCGTGCCGCAATCTTCGGGCAAATAGGGAAAATGCGGCATAGGCCTAATAACTTGCTTTTTATGCCAAGATGTATACCAGGATCCGACTTGTATGTTAAGACGGCGGCAAGGGGATAAATCCTCTGTTCGGCAATAAAAAAAATTATATTTGGAGTAAAAGATGAAAAAAAATCTACCGACCTTACGAACAAAGGCGTTCTTATCGATTGTATGCATTACGGTTCTTTCTTTTTTTATGGTAAAGCCAGCCCATTCCGGCAATCTGCTTCAGAAAGGTCTCGATTTTCTCTCAGGCGCCGGGCAGAAAAAGAGCCCGGGGGAACTCACCCGGGATGAAATTAGCGAGGCTTTTAAACAGGCGCTTCGCCTCGGCTCGGAAAAGGTGGTTTCACAATTGGGCCAAAAGAACGGATTTTATGAGGACCCTGTCGTTCATATTCCTTTGCCCAAACAGTTCGAAGTTGTTAAATCAGCCATGGATAAAAGCGGGCTGTCCTTTTTGACAGAAGATCTTGAACTAAAGCTCAACCGGGCCGCTGAAAAAGCCACGCCGGAGGCAAAAAAAATTTTTTTGGAGGCCATCCGCAATATGACGTTCGAGGACGTGATGAAGATCTATAAAGGACCCAAGGACTCAGCCACCCAATATTTTAAGGGTAAGATGTCCGGGCCGTTGGCAGAAGAAATGCAGCCCATCATCGAAAACAGCATGTCGCAGGTCGGGGCCGTACAGGCCTATGACAGTGTGATGGACAAATACAGAAGCATGCCGTTTTTGCCGGATATCAAGGCGGACCTCACTAAGTACGTCACGAATAAAGGCATGGGAGGGATATTTCATTACATGGCGCAAAAGGAAGCGGCCATTCGGGAAAATCCGGCAGAACAGACGACTGATTTACTCAAGCGGGTCTTCAGCAATCAGTAAGGGCGCGTGGGGATATCTAAAATGGTCAAAATTAATGTGGCCAATTCCTGGTTAGACGACGAGTGAATGCAGTCAGTGGGAGGTTCTAAAGAGACAAAACCTTATTTTTCGGTTTATCTGATTGGTTATATATGCTTGTGGGGGACCTCCCCCGCCGCGTGGGCGTGGTAATGGGTGTGAAGCGTGGCTGACTCGCCGGCGTAAAAAATCCGGCCGTCGCGCATGCCGTAGAAGTCAGTGGTGGTTCGGGCGAGGAAGTTGTATTCGGCGGAACTAGGGAACTAGGGTCGGGGAACTAGGGTAGGAACTAGGGTCGGGCCAAGTTAACTCATCAAAATTAAATAGAATATTCAGAAATCAGGGCCTATTTTCGGTCCAATAAACCTCTTTTTAGCCTCAAAAACGAAGTTTTAGTCATGGCAAGAGCAAAGCGGCATTACATCCCCGGACAAATATGGCACATTACCCACCGCTGCCATAAGAGAGAGTTTTTGCTAAAATTTGCAAAAGACCGTCGCAGGTGGCTGCAGTGGCTTTATACAGCAAAAAAGCGGTATGGTTTTGTAATTCTCAATTATACCGTTACCTCCAACCATATTCATCTCCTTGTTGCTGATGACAAGGGTCGGGACGTGATTCCCAATTCCATCAAATTGATTGCCGGAAGCACCGGACAGGCATTTAATCAACGGAAAAGCCGGAAAGGCGCCTTCTGGGAAGACCGTTATCACGCCATGGCTGTGGAAAATGGCGAGCATCTAAAGAATGGATCGCAAGCAGCCTGGAAAACGGCGCCAATATCCGCGGTGACAAATGGACTGCGAGTTTGGCTGTGGGAAGCAAGGTTTTTGTTGAGAATGTGCAGACGGCGATGGGGGCATCTGCAATTGGGCGCAAGCCTCGTGAAACAGGAGAATCATATCAACTGCGAGAAATACAGAAACCCTATATTGATGATTTTGGCGGTAAAAAAAGCGAAATAGGACTTGGCTCTGATCAACCGGCTGCGCCCGCTGTGCGGGAAATAAAATTTTTCCCGTAATTCTGGGCGAAAAACGCAAGCCCAGGCACCTGGATGAGGTAGGCAATGATGAGCACAAACATAACCGCCGCAGCCTGGTCCACCGTGAAAGAGGAAAGCGCTATGGCCATGGAAATGTTTATGTGCCTTGCCACGGAGGTATATACAAGCACCAGCGCTTTTTTCCCGTCAACCGAGCCTCTTTTTACAAGCTGGTTCATCCAGAACACAGAGGCGCCGTACATGAACAGGTAATAAAGGAAAATCGGTATCACGGCCAGCATCAGTGCACCGAAGTTTTCCATAAGCATGGCGTTTCTCTCCTGGGCCATGACCATGAATATGAGCAGCAGAATACCGGCGGCAGACACGGTTCCGGTGCCGGGCTTTACCCTGGATGCAAAATACTCCTCCCCCTTGAACCGGATGATGAGCCTCCTTGCAATACCCCCCAGAATAAGGGGGATGAAAAACACCGTGAAAATGTTTTTCACGATCATCAGGGTATTGATTTCAATGAATCGCTCCGCGATCAGGGGGAATATGACCGGAATCCCGATAAAGGCGGCAAACAATATGTTAAGGGGTATCAGGTAAAGCGCGGTGGCAAGATTGGCGTTTGAAAAAGAGGTCCAGGCAACGCTCATCGAGCTCGTGGGAATAAGCGAAATCAGCATCAGGCCTGCAAATAAAAACGGCTGGCCGCTTAAAAACAGCGTGCCGGCGATAAATGCCAGGCCGGGGGATACGAGAAAATTTAACACTATGCTGCAGAAAACAGGCCTGGGTTCGCGGAAATGGGCGAAAATTTCCTCGTAATCCGTGTTTATCATAACCGGAAAGATTACCAGGGCCACCACTATGAAAATCAGCACGGCCTTTGGGGTGCTGAAGCCGCCGTGGAAGTATACCATGGAAAATCCGGCCAGAAGGGCACAGACGATGAAGTAATGAAGGTTTTTTTTGAGAAACATTTAAGACGCTCCTTCCGGATTCGGTTTTGACGGTCCTGGCATCGATCTTTTTTTTCATCTTCATGAGCTGAAGCCCCAGGGGCTCGAAATTCGGGTTAACCACGGCCCCCAGGGCCATGTCGGGCGGATTTTCCACGGTGTTGCCGGTGGTGTCAAATCCCTGCCCCAGTTCCCTGCCCATCTTGATAAGCCGTACCGAATCAAGATCAAAAACCGGTTTTGCCTGCCGGTGGTCTCCGAGCTGTATGTGGTCGCCCGTAAGCAGAAGAACGTTGTCTATTCCCAACGAGTAGGCTTTGAGTCTGGCGCCTGCTGCAAGAGATCCCAGTCGCATGACCGCTGACTGGTTGTCCGTGACGTTTACTGCATGGACGTATTCCTGCAGAAATGCAACTTCCCTGTAACAGGAAAGCTTAATATAATCAAGAACCGTGCCAGTACCAAATAAAGGGGTCACGTCTGCTCTTGACTCATTCTCCGTTATGTTCGACCCATAGTGGATTTTCAATCAACAACAAATGTTGCAATCTGCCTTAAGGCTGAAAGTCTTTACACAGGGGGAGTCTCCCATCAATAAGCGTAATGTGGGGAGATGACCCCTTTTATTCAGGTAGCCGGGAGGCATTGTATACGAGGGCCGGACGGATGTCGCGCCTGTTAAAAGTTGACATGCAAGACAATTCTGCGATACATCCAGTCTGAAAAAGCAAATCCCTGTCTCCTCACCTAATTGAGAAGAGCGGTGTATCGAATGTAAACCCCATCGGGAGAAGTGCTGATTGGATCGCCATCGCTGGATCGGCCTGCTTTTACTGATCCTCTGTTCACATCTCTACCTGCTCCCTCCATCGGCAGCGCAGGCGGGCAGCTGCAAAATTTCACTGAAGCCGCACATGGAAGGATGGGTAGACAATTCGGGTACGACCGATTTTGACGGCATCCGCGATTCTTCCAAGGCTGATTTTACACCCCTAAGCAAAATAAAGATTCCCAAGGGGGGGCCGGAGATTGTTACCTGGTTCCGGTTCCGGGCGGCCGATGCCATGGCGCCCGGCATGGACTCCCGATCCGGTCTGTTCCTCTTCATCGGTTATTTCCTGCCGCAAAACGTTTCGCTGTTTGTGCCGGTCATAGATTCCGGGAATGAAACGGTACGTGCCTATGAAACCGGCTGGGATGCGCCTCTTCCGTCAAGCGGCACGGATTTTGTCAACAATTCGTTCCATCTGCCCCAAACGTTCAATCCGGACCGATTCATCTATATCCGGATTTCGGATGCATTCGGCGGAATACCGCAGCTTTTCCTGTTCGGACCCGCCGCTTATGACCGCTTCATATCTGAAAAACAAGCCTTGGAGTGGCTGATTGCCGGCATCCTGCTCGCCATGTTCCTCTACAACTTAGCGATTTTCATTTTTCTGCGGGATCGGCCCTACTTCTATTACGTACTCTATATCGGGTTTCTGCTGATCTATTTGCTGACCCTTTGGGGCCAGGTCCGGCTCCTCCACCCCGGCCTGTTCAGGTTCCTGATGCAGCACATTATTCTGATCAGTGCGCTGTCCATGATCTCCGCCTTGTGGTTCGCCCGGTCCTTTCTGGGTTCCCGGATATACACGCCACGGGCCGATCTCGCCATCCAGGTCCTGGGGGCGGTTTTGGTGGCAAGCGCCTTTCTTGATCTTATTCACCAGTCCAGTCTGGCCAACCTGGTGGCACTTGTCACGGCAGTCATCCTCCCCTTGCCCCTTATCTGCGCCAGCTGGGTGCGGCTGCGCCAGGGCTTTATCGCGGCGAGGTACTTCCTGGTGGCCTGGGGCGTACTGATGATCGGCGTTCTTGCATTTATCCTGTTCAGTTTCGGTGTCCTGCCCATGACCCTGATAAGCTTCCATTCCGTGGGGATCGCATCCGCGTTCGAATCCATACTGCTCTCGTTTGCCCTGGCCGATCGCATCCGCGTGCTCAACCGCCATCGCCAGCAACTGCTCGACAGCGAGCGCCGCCTGACCGAGCTTTCCATCACCGATGAACTGACCGGCCTCAAAAACAAGCGGTATTTTGCCAGTAAGCTGGCCAGCGAAGCGACGCATGCCCGCCGGATGCATCAGCCCCTTGCCATGATCCTCCTGGATGTAGATCATTTCAAGGCGTTCAATGATACCTACGGCCATTTGGAAGGAGACGCCGTACTGGCCGGGATAGGCGCCCTTATCCGGGATGTGATCCGGGAGAGCGATACGGGATGCCGCTACGGCGGGGAGGAGTTCGTGATCATCCTGCCGGGTGTTGGGGAAGACATGGCTTTTGAGGTTGCCGAACGGTTACGGAAAAAGGCTCGCAGCCGTTTTTCATCGGATTTGCCCCGCCCCGTAACGATCAGCGCAGGTGTTGCCGTCCTGCAGCCCGGGGACGACCCCGAATCCTTTCTCCGCCGGGCGGATCATGCCATGTATCTCGCCAAAAAAAGCGGTAGAAATCAGACGGTCACTGCCCGTCCGGAAATCCTCGGGTCCGAAACAGGGTCCGAAATAGGGTCGGGCCAAGCTAAATAATCAAATCGAAACAGGCAGATATTGACATATCATATTTAATATATATACTCTTTATAGTATGTGGGAAATATATGAACATAGGCGCGTTTCTAAACAACTTGACGCCCTTCCAAAAGACGTATTGAAGAGATACGAAAAATGGAAAGACATTGTGACCATTTCAGGTCCTCAAGGACTTCGCAAAATCAAAGGGTTACATGACGAATCGCTGCGTGGCGAATGGAAAGGCCATCGATCATCCCGATTAAATCAACAATATAGGGTTATCTATAAGGTTGAAAAGCACAAGGTTCTAATTCAAGTCGTTAATGTAACGCCGCATGACTATCGGAGGAAATAAAATGAAAGATTTCCGTAAAGCCAAAAAACGTATTGATGTCAGTGTAGGCGAATCTGTTAGAATTATTAGAGAGTTACAAGAGCTAAGCCAAAATGACCTCGCCGAGTTAACTGGAATCCCGCAATCCACCATCTCAGCCATAGAAAATGATAGAGTTCAAATTGGTGTCGAGAGAGCAAAGGTTTTAGCAAGGGCACTAAAATGTCATCCCGCTGTTCTCGTTTTTCCGGGTTGGGATATAGAGCAAGAGTCAGCCGCATAACCATTCATTGCTGCGGACCGCGTACCGAGGCCCCACAATATTCCTCGATACCGAGCGCAAGGAAAAGCGCATGGTTCACGCGGTTGGTGACGGAACGTTCATCGTCGACGGGCGAAAGATTGACCGGAAGAAGATGAACTTTTTTTTTTGCCATCCCAAAATCGACTTCCAAGGAACTTGTGACCATTTTTTGGATTAAGAGTAAGATTAAGATTAAGACGGACGCAAGTTAATTTCTGCAAAAATACCGTCCCGGCTTTTTTTACAGGAGATGAATCATGGAAGAACAGGCTTTCGGGCCCATACGGTTTATTCCGGGCAGCAATGGCGGCCGTTATCCCAACTGCCATTCGGTTTTTATTGAAGGCGCCGACGTGTTAATCGACCCGGGGGCTGACCGGAATGCGCTCAAGGCCTTAAGGCAGGAAAAACGGATAAACCAGGTCTGGCTGACCCACTGGCATGAAGACCATATAATGAATCTGGATTTGTTTGAAGATGTGCCGCTTTATACCTCCGAGGCGGCTGCAGGGCCGCTGGGGGATATGGAGGCGTTTATGGATGCCTACGGAGCGGGTGAAGAGATCAGGGATTTATGGAAGCCCCTGATGGAAAAAGCATTTCATTTCCGGCCAAGACAGCCGGCAGGATACCTTAAGGCCGGCAAGGGGGTTGAGATCGGCCCGTTACGTGTGGATATCATTGACACGCCGGGGCATGCTGTGGGGCATTTGTCGTTTTATTTTCCGGAAAATGATGTGCTGCTTTCGGGTGATTATGACTTGTCCGGCTTTGGGCCGTGGTATGGGGATGTCGGCTCTGATATAGAGCAAACACTGGCTTCAATTAAGCGTCTTGAAGAAATCGAGGCCGAGATCTGTCTGACACCCCATGAAACCGGAGTTTTTGTGCGCCCTGCAAAAGAGTTGTGGGAAAAATACGCAGCAGTGATTGACAAGAGGGAAGAAAAAATACTCGAGCTTTTATCCACTCCCCAAACATTGGAGACGCTGGTTGATTCCTGGGTGATCTACGGAAAACCCCGGGAGCCTCTGGCATTTTATCAGTTTGGCGAGCGCGGGCACATCACCAAGCACCTGGATCGCCTGATCGCCGAAGGCCGGGTTGCTTCGGACGGGAAAACTTTTGAGAGGGTTTAGGGATAGGCGGATGCGCTGTCGCTTATCCGCCCTACGTCTACTCGGTTGTCATTTCGAGCGCCAGCGAGAAATCTTATAATCGGATGATTTTTTAAGATTTCTCGTCACTGTCGTTTTTCGAAATGACAGCGGCGGAAGGCTAAAGTTAATGACATTGATTCAGCATCAAATCAATCCCTGTTCTTTGTGCCTGTCGGCAATGGCGTCCGCCAGATTATCCAGGGCCTGAAGATCCGGCTCCCCGGGCAGGCCCTTGCACAGCACCGGATCCAGAACCTCGACCTTGAGGTTGCCGATCATGCCGGCCAGCGTCTCCACGGTTTTGCCGCCCCATCCATAGGAGCCGATAATGGATAAAAATTGGGCTTTCGGCCGCAGGGCATTGGCCAGAAATGCGGCATAGGCGGCTGCGGGATGGGGACCGGCCAGCACGGTGGGGGTGCCCACCACGATGGTGGCCGCATCCACCAGGGACATGGCCAGCTTGCCGATGTCGGTGACCGGAAGGTTAAACAGCTCCACCCGGACGCCCCGCTGCACCAGGGCGTCGGCCAGGTAATCGACCATCTGCCGGGTGCTGCCGTGCATGGACACAAAGGGCAGCGCCACCAGGTTTTGCGGCGGGCCGTTGACCCACTGCCGGTAGGCGTCCATGATCCAGGCCGGATCGTCGTAGATCTGGCCGTGGCTCGGGGCGATCATGTCAATGTTATAGTCCTTGAGTTTTTCCAGGTTTTTGGCGATGATTTTGCCAAACGGCATCATGATTTCGGCAAAATAGCGCTTGGCCGCTTCATGAACCCGGCACGGGTCCGTAATAAACAGGTCCGCGGTGGCGATGTGGGAGCCGAAAAAATCGCATGAAAAAAGAATGCGGTCTTCTTCGAGATAAGTGACCATGGTCTCGGGCCAGTGCACCCACGGGGTGTGGATGAATTTCAGGGTTTTGTCCCCCAGTGACAGCGTTTGTCCGTCATCTGCGGTCATAAAGGCGTCTTCCGGGATCTGCAGCAGATCCATCAGCATGCCTTTGGCCTTCTGGGTGACCACCACTTTGGCCTGGGGAAATTTTTCCAGCACCCGGCCGATGGTGCCGGAATGATCCTGTTCCGCGTGATGGGAGATGAGATAGTCAAGCTTTGAAACCCCCTCGAGCTGGGCCATGAGGGTTCCCTCCATGGGCGGGTCCACGGTGTCTAAAAGCGCGGTTTTCTCGCTGCCTTCGATGAGATAGGCGTTGTAGCTCGTACCGTCCGGCAAGGGGATCAGGGAGTCGAACAGCCGCCGATCCCAATCAATTGCGCCCAGCCAGTAAATGTTTTCTTTGATCTGCCTTTTTTCCATGAAACACCTCCGGGATTTTGGGTTTTGATTCTTTATCTCATTATAACATTCCGGCGGCATTGATTTAAGTCAAGAAAAAGCCGGGCCCACATCCGATGACCATCCCGTGTGACAGGATATTCGGCCGGATGCCCGATGAATTTGTTCCGGCGCTAAAACCCATAACCACGGGGCTCTTCGTATGTGAGGTCGGCACGGTGGCCGCTCATATTGGTCGGCACAGTGGCCGACCCTACGCAATTTCTGCATTAACCCTCGTAGAAAGGCAGGCCACCTACAAAACTGACCCGGAAACCGGCGCGCACTTCGTAGGGCAGGCCACCGTGCCTGCCTAAAAATGGACAGAACAAATTCACCGTGGGCCGGATGGCGGAAGACTTGAAAATCGCTCAATTTAGATATAACACAGACGACAGCAGCAAATATAAACAGTTGGCGATGGAGGCGAAATCAGAGTGATGAAAATTATAGACAACCTGCAGCCAGGGATAAACACCGCGGAGATCCAGAAACGCCTGCACCTGGAGGCGGACAGCCGGGAATGGGAGGAGGTGCAGGCCATGGCGGATCAGGCGGCTGCGCTCATCCGGCCCAGATGTGCGTACAAACGGAATTAGGGTAGTAGGGTAGGGTCGGGCCAAGCTAAATAATCAAAATTACATAGCATATTCAGAAATCAGGGCCTATTTTCGGTCCAATAAACCTCTTTTTGGCCTCAAAAACGAAGTTTTAGTCATGGCAAGAGCAAAGCGGCATTACATCCCCGGACAAATATGGCACAGTACCCACCGCTGCCATAAGAGAGAATTTTTACTCAAATTTGCAAAAGACCGGCGCATCAGGAGACCCCAATTTCAGGATGTATTTGATTTTCAGGTGTATTAATTTAACTCAGTAAACTCTGGGCGCTGGAATAAAACATTCGCTACTGTCATTTCGAGCGACAGCGAGAAATCTTTCACACAGATTCCTCGTTGCTGACGCACCTCGGAATGACAAAATGATTGTATGAAGTAAAATTGTTGGCCCCGGACCATTGAATAGAATTAAAAAATAATATTATTTCAGAATGTTATACAAAATTTTGCTGAAAAGAATTAATACGCCTTTTGATTTTTGATAAATCGTAAACTCAGGTTAGGAGCGTCTTATGGCGGTTGTGTCACTTGTCAGGTGCGAAACCTATGAAGGCGCCGCGCTGAGCGGGGCCGTCAAGGAAAGCCTCTCTTGTATCGGGTTTTCCCCCGACCGCTTCCACGGGGCCCGCGTGGCGAT
>JAGYOX010000078.1 GCA_018399235.1 Desulfobacterales bacterium
CCCGATCAGGAATTGGCGGATGCACTTTGCTTATCCGTTCTACAAGCCTAAACTTTTGTTTTTTTTAACCTAATACCTAATACCCAATACCTAAAACCTAATACCTTGAAACTACTTAGAAGAAAGGAGCGGGAAATGAAAAAAGTGGCGATTATAGCATGCGGTTCATATATGGATCAGGGCTACGGCTGTCCCGGTGAATGGCGGTGTTTAAAAGCTGCAACAATGGGAGAAGGTTTCTTTGATGAAGAATCCCAGGTTGTTGCCTTTCTCCGATGCGATTGCCCGGGTCGCCCCATCTTGAGCAATCTGGGCATGACGCTTAAAGCACTGGAATTAAAGCCCGATGCGATTCACCTGAGTTCCTGTATGGTCAATGCGAAACCCGGCTGCCCGTATATAGATATGGAGCAGCTGGCCAAGGATATCGAAGAAAAATTCGGCATCAAAGTGATCATGGGGACCCACACCTATGCCTGACAGGTTTTGCCGACAATAAGGCGTCCAATGATCAGGCGTCTATTAGCATATATTTCCAACCAAAAACATGGGCTGCATGAAATAGCGCCCGAACAAAATCCTGAGTTTCGTTCGGGCGCTAAGTAGCGTCCATCCATAGATTAGCCATTTATGGATGGACATTAAGTAACGGCATATTAGCCCCTGTGTAACGTTACCATTAACTCAATTTTAACGTTTTTCTTACCATCAAACCGGCTACTTGACTTTCTGAAGGGCCTGCTCGGCTGCGATGGTTATCGGCTCCTTACTCGGCTCCGAGGAACAATCCGGGTTACCGGCACACATCAGGGTCACCAGGTCAGGGATCGTTTTCCCTCCGGTGATTAAAGCATTAACCGTATCGATTTCTTTGACCGGAGCATCGCTGTCGCTGATAATCTGGCCGCCGATAAGTCTTTGAGAATTCCTGTCAAACACGAGTTTTAACGTCCATGGCTTCATACCCGGAATCATGGCATGCTTGCTCCCGGATTCAACCGTTGCAGAAACCGGATCAAACCCCTCCTTGCCGGCCTGCGTTTCAGTGAACCCCGTGGCGGCGACATATTTATCGAAAAGCTTTACCGCACTATTGCCCAACAGCCCCGGAAACGGAATGTCATACCCCGCAAGCCGTTTGGCCATCAGACGGCCCTGAATCACCGCCGGTCCGCGGAGTTGAATCGGAACCGGTTTTTTCGTTATAAAATGATAGTTCTCGATACAGTCGCCGGCTGCCAACACATCCGGATTGGAGGTTTCCAGGAATTGATTCACTTTTACCCCGAATTGGCCCATTTCAAGGCCCATGCTTTTGGCAAGCGCCAGATCCGGTCTTGCCCCCACGTTCATAAACACCATATCTGCGGCCACTTTGTCCCCGGAATCCAATTCCACGGCAGAAACACGGCCATTATCCCCCAGAACCTTTGAGACCTTCCGACCCATGCGCATATTAAACCCATTATGCTTCAGGTGGTCCTGAATTTTCGCCCCCAGTTCGGCATCGAGCATCAGCGGCAGCGGATGCTCCATGAGTTCAATGATTTCAATCCCATAATTTTTGGATTCCACCTGTTTGAGAAGTGCGGCGACTTCGAGGCTGATAAAGCCGGCACCCACAAACACCAGTTTTCCAGGGTTATTTTTATCCAGATAGTCCCTTATTTTCTCAGCATCAGAAAGCGTGCGCATGGTAAACACGCCTTCCAGATCTGCGCCCGGAATCGGGGGGATAAAAGGCTTGGACCCCGTCGCCAGCATGAGCTTATCATAGGGGATTTCCCTGCCGCCCGCGGTTTTTATTTGTTTGCTCTGCACATCAACCCCATCCACACGGTCAACAACCATCTCAATCCCGTTGTCAGCAAACATTTTGTCGGGATTGACGATTGATTCTCCTGCGGCCAGACCGGCCACGACATGGGGAAGCGCTCACCTGACGATAAACCGGTCTTCCTCACGAATCACTGTAATGTTGATATCCGGCATTAATTTTCTCGAAAGCATGGCAGCAGGCCCGCCGACTCCGCCACAACCGATAATGACCAGATTTTCCCCTTTTTGCATGCTTGTCCTCCTTTTCAATCAGTTAATCAACTTCTAAGTAACTTCAAGGTATTAGGTTTTAGGTATTGGGTATTAGGTTAAAAAATTAAAAGCTTAGCCGTGTAGGGCGGATAAACAAAGCGCATTCGTCAATTCCTGATCGGTTATAGAGATTTGTACAATCAATGTAGTGGAAGGCTTCAGCCTTCCAATGGACGCGTTTTGTTGTATCGGCCAATTCTGCGAATGGCGGGCTAAAGCCCGCCTCTACATCGCATCTACCATAAGAGTTACTGCAAAGCTCGGTCCCGGACCGCGGCCCGGGGAGAATACTTTTTACACGATTATCAAAATTATTGTTAGTGCAATAAAAATACCAATACGTTATAGAAACCTTGATTAATATGATTTTTTACATCCAAAATCAGTTCACAACAACAGTTGCAAAAATCCAATAAGAAATTGCATTCTGCATACTATCTTCTCTTGCGCCTTCCATCACTCGGCGGGGGGGACAGATTAAGGTTTTTAATTTTTCGGTAAAGCGTGCTTGTATCGATGCCCAAATCCTTGGCCGCCAACTTCCGATTTCCGTTATGCCGGCGCAATGCCTCTTCAATAAGCATCCGCTCCATGGACCTTAGGTCGGTGTAGGACCTGTACTCATCCATTGCCGAATAGGCCTTGGGGCGAAGTTCCGGCGGCAAATGCTCCATTGAGATGAGCTCTCCATTGCACAGCACCGTCGCATGCTCAATAATATTTTCAAGCTCCCTGACATTGCCGGGGTAATCATACTCCATTAGCAGCCCTCGCACCCTGTCGGATACGCCGATGATGTTTTTGCCTTTAAGCCGGCTGAACTTAGAAACCAGGTGGTCAATCAGAAGCGGGATGTCCTCACGGCGGTCCTTGAGGATAGGAACTTTTAAACGAATCACCTGAATGCGATAATACAAATCCTCCCGGAATTTTCCGGATCTCATCATAGAATTAAGATTTTTATTCGTTGCAGCCAATATTCGGGTATCTACCTTGACCGACTTTACAGAGCCAAGCGGTTCAAAGGTTTTTTCCTGAAGAACGCGCAGCAGCCGGCTTTGCATGGCAGATGAGATATCCCCGATTTCATCCAGGAAAATGGTGCCGCCGTCTGCAATGGCGAAACGCCCCGGCTTACCTTTCCGTGCATCAGTAAAGGCCCCGGCTTCATAGCCAAAAAGTTCGGATTCCAGCAGCGTATCCGGCAAGGCGGCACAGTTAATGGCAACAAAAGGCTTTTTCTTACGGTGGGAAAGGTTGTGAATGGCCCTTGCAAAAAGCTCCTTGCCTGTTCCGCTTTCCCCCTCTACCAACACAGTGCTGTCGCTTTCCGCGATTTGCGGCAGTATTCGGAAAAGATTCCTCATTGTTGCACTGCGCCCGATGATATCCTCGAACGTGTATCGATTCTCCAGTTCCTTTTTCAATTGTTCGATTTGGGTAATATCCTGAAAGGTTTCTACCCCGCCGATGACTTCGCCCCGGCTATCCTTTAAAAGTGCGGCGGAAATTCGAATGGGGATCTTTTCCCCAGCACAATTGACAATCTGAGTGGTGACGTTGACAACCGGCTTGCCATCAGCGAGGGTGCGTTTTAAAGCACATGCGTTTTCGCAAATATTGGCCCGAAAGATATCATAACAATACCTTCCAATGGCTTTATGCCGGGCAACGCCTGTTATAGACGCTGCCGCCCGATTAAAATCAATGATTTTCCAATTCAAATCAACGGTAAAGACCCCTTCGTTGATTGAATCAAGAATTGTATCCCGGTGCTCAGTGATATTGTAATGTCCCACGATTCAATCTCCGTTTTTCCATGATTAAAAAAGTATAATTGCGTTTTGCAATTATAGCTTCACATTTTATTTGCAATTTGCATGCCTTAATTAAAACCGCCGGGGATCAAATTTTCAATAATTTATAATTCTATCAAAATATTAAAATACAGTCGGAATGAGTGGCATGCAAATTGCTTTTTAAAGATTCTTTTATCTTTATTTGGTTTGTGTTTTTGTTTGATTTTTTGGGCCCACTTGGTTTAGATTGTAAAAAATAGTATTGGCTGGTTTACACAAAACCCTGCCACAAAATATAGATGTTTAAAAAAACACCGTTTAACCAAAAAAGGAGGTGACAGATGTGACGGTATAGATTTGGAGGCTTGTATTCAGCCGGGATTAGTACAAAACTGAATTTTCGAAAAGGAGGAACACATGCCAAGTTTTGTCATTCAAGAAAAATGTGATGGATGCAAGGGTGGAGAAGTTACTGCTTGTCAGTACATCTGCCCAAATGATTTAATGGTACTGGATGAAGACCTGATGAAGGCCTACAACGCTGAACCGGATATGTGCTGGGAATGCTATAACTGTGTGAAAATCTGCCCAACCCAGGCGATTGAAGTCAGAGGCTATGCGGATTTTTGTCCACTTGGCGCCAGTTGCATGCCCATGCGGGGCAGTGAGGATATCATGTGGACCGTCAAGTTCAGAGGTGGTACCATCAAACGGTTTAAATTCCCTATTCGAACCGTTCCCGAAGGCAGCGTATCCCCGGATGGGGGGTTTGGAGATGGCGAAGGATCGCTCGATGACCAATTGCTATATACTGAACCGGCGTCTTTGAGAGCTGATGAACTCTGGACAATGGCCGACCACCAATAATGGAGGAGATGAATTATGCAAGATTTTGAAACTGTTGAAGTATCAACCGATCTCTTGATTATCGGTCCAGGCATGGCGGGTTCGGGGGCCTGTGTGGAAGCCGCACACTGGGCAAAGAAAAACAACCTAAAGGTCACTGTAGTGGATAAAGCAGCCATGGAAAGAAGCGGTGCGGTCGCCATGGGGCTTTCCGCCATCAACCAGTACCAGGGCGAAAATACGCCGGTTGACTATCTCAGCTACGTTCGGCAGGACCTCATGGGACTCTGCCGGGACGATCTGGTGATGGATATCTCCCGGCATGTCAATGGTTCGGTACACCTCTTTGAGGGTTACGGGCTCCCCCTGTGGAAAGATGAAAACGGCAATTATGTTCATGAGGGCCGCTGGCAGCTAATGATCAATGGAGAATCCTACAAGGCCATTGTTGCAGAAGCAGGCAAAACAGCGGTTAATGCGGACAATATATATGAGCGGGTTTTCATCGTTAAACTGCTGCTGGACAAAAATGATAAAAACCGGGTATGCGGCGCAATCGGTTTCAGCGTCCGCGAGAATAAAATTTATATATTTAAATGCAAAGCCTGCCTCGTCACAGCAGGCGGCGCCGTCCATGTTTTCAGGCCGCGGTCTACCGGCGAAGGCATGGGCCGAGCCTGGTATCCGCCGTGGAATTCAGGCTCCAGCTCATATTTGACAACTACCGCCGGGGCTGAGATGAGCTCTCAGGAGGTTGTCTTTATTCCTGGTAGATTTAAAGACGGTTATGGACCGGTTGGTGCCTGGTTCCTGCTTTTCAAGGCAACGGCCACATCCGCCTCCGGCGTCAACTATATGGGTGAAGGCCTGGCTGAAGGCGGTGAGCTTCACAACTGGCCGCCTTACGGGGAGGTCAAACCCATCCCCACGTGCCTTAGAAACCATTTGATGATGCAGAAAATGTATTCCGGCGACGGTCCCATACTGATGCATACGGACAAGGCCATTGCCAAATTGGCCGAACAGGCGCCGGATGAAAAAGCCTATAAAAAAGAGCTGAAAAAGCTTGAAGCTGAGGCATGGGAGGACTTTCTCGACATGACCATCAGCCAGGCAGTGCTCTGGGCATCAAAAGATGTATTCCCGGAAGAAGGGCCTTCTGAAATTATGCCGTCTGAGCCCTATTTCATCGGTTCTCATTCAGGGGCTTCCGGCGCCTGGACTAGCGGTCCGGAAGACATCCAGACTGATGAATCCAAATCTGATTATTTCTGGGGCTACAACCGGATGACCACCGTGAATGGCCTGTTCTCAGCGGGTGATGGAGTCGGCAACTCCAGCCATAAATTCTCCTCCGGTTCGTTCACTGAAGGCCGGATTGCCGCCAAGGCTGCAATCAAGTACTGCGTGGACAATACCGATATGCCGGAAGCGGATTCGGCAGTAGTTGATAAACTCAAACAGGATATCGTCGCCCCGCTCAAGGTATATGAAGAAAACTGCGCCTATACGACGCTGGGGGCAACAAAAAAACGATATGATATGCCGGTGGAAGAGGTCAATCCCTACTATATTACCCCGAAGATGGCCATGTTCCGCTTGAATAAGATCATGGACGAGTATGTCGCGGGCTGGGGAAACCAGTATAACTGCTCGGCGACTTCACTAAACCTTGCTCTGCAAGAATTAAAACGCCTTAAAGAGGATCTTTCCAAGCTGTCTGCGCGTAATCTTCATGAATTGATGCGGTGCTGGGAAAATGTTCACCGGGTGCAAATCGCTGAAGCCCATACCCGGCACAAGCTCTTTCGCGAAGAAACCCGCTGGCCGGGCTATTATTACCGGACGGATTTCCCCAAAATGAATGAAGAAAAATGGGGCGATGTATTTGTTAATTCCGTTTACGATGAGGAAAAGGACGAATTCAAACTATTTACACGCAAAAAATACAGTCTGGTGGATATCAAAGAAGTCGTTGGGATGTAATCATAAATCACGATGTGATGCTCTGTAAATGCCATACAGACATCCTCCTAGGCAGCCGCACAAGACTCGTCCCCTTGTGTGGCTGCCAAAAAAAGTGTCATGCAGACACACATAAGGAGGTCCCGAATGAAACCGACGACCCCGGCCGATCACAAATCAATTGAAAAAATTAATGAAATCTATGTGGCGGTATTTCCAGTCCCCCTTCCCGGCGAGTCTTCTAAAGTAGAAACCATCCTGGCCGGCTATCAGCAAGACCCGGAAAATCCGACCTGGGATCGTGTCCGGGCAACGGTTGAAACCAATGTTTCGGCTGTCCCCGATCTGATTGATATGTGTGATAGTATAGTTGAGCAGCAAGAAGAGATTAGCTCTTTCCGACTTTTAAAATTTGACAGCAGCGGCATCCATGAGATGGATCCAGACGATTTTCGATTCCCCCATTCCCTAATGAATAATCCGGACCCCGCCGCCTCATGGGGCCATCTCTGCTAAGGCGGCAAAAAATCGTAAAAACCCAAAAAATATTTATGCCCCTGAGTTACCCGATGAACGCAAATAAGAACACCGCTATAGAAATGGAGCAAAACGAATGGTATAAAAAAGGCTATCAGGAAGGCATCCGCTTTGTCCAGGAAGAAGCCGATTATGATGAACTGGCGGCCATTGTCCGAGCCAAAGGGATTCCGGTCAATTGGGATATATTCCGGGCGGAAATTTTAAACGCCCATTTGGACAATCCGAATTTTGACTTTCAGGCTTATGAGGCCGGATTCAGCCAGGCATGCACGGAAATATATGAAAAAATTTAACCCTGCCCTTTATTTAATAAATGCGCCTTGTATACCGAAAACTGTGGAGATTTTCGGATATAGGCCTGCACCCTTTCCAGGGTCGCTGAATCCTCGCAAATAATTTCATAACAGCGGCACTGCCGGTTGCATTTCTCGCAAAAATAATTATCATCAAGGGAGTTTCCGCAAGCACAAAAAGGCGTCATAACTAATTCGCCGTTTTCCAAATACGCCCGATAATGATCCTTGCTGCTTGCTTTATCAGTATTTGTATGTATTGAATTCATTAAACACCTTCCAATCAGGGGATTTTAATATGATAGATACCGATGACGCGCCAATATGCCCACACTGCAACCAAAAAATGAAAAAATGGCGTTTACCCGAAGGCAGCACTTGGCCGTACGATTTTTTTTATGTCTGTTTTAACGACCAATGTCCTTACTTTGTTCGCGGCTGGCAGCTTATGTGGGAACAACAACAGACCCGGGCCTCCTACCGCTGTAGATTTGATCCAGACTCCAATAGTTTTGTACCTATGCCCGTATGGTCCAACGAGGCCCTTAAAGAAAACATTATTGATTGATTGATATTACGCGGATATTTATTTGATGCCAAGCGCCTGCTTCTTCGCGGCCATGACTTCGGGTTTGACCTTAAACCCCTTCTGACCGATTAACCCGTATTCAAGCCACTTCATGGCAAATTTGTAAAGCGCAACGTCATCATCTTTTATTTTTTCGATTTCCTCTGGGTCGGTTTCAAACTGGTTCAGGAAACTGCTCTCAAAAACAAATCGCCTGAATCGGTCCAGATCATAACAGGCCATGTAGTACATCTGCTGAATCTTTTTATTCTCAATGACTTTGTCTCTAAGAAATGGGTTCATGGTAATCTTTTTGAAATATTGCTCCATTTCCATATAGACCGGGACCCCCTGTTCAGCAAGCCACTGCTGAACCGAGCTTATCTTACTTTCCTGGAAACCCAGACAAAAAGGAATATTCATGATCGAATAGTATTGTTTGCCGGATTTTTCTGTCAATTTCGTACTCTCCGGCTGAAGGGGATAGATACGACACGACCATGGACGGTCCTGATAAATGCCGCAGCCACTGGAGGATACAAACGGGCAGCTTCTATCCTTATCATCCCCCATCTTCAATGAAACTGCCGGTAGACCATTTTTTCCGATAAACGTATGGGTGTACTCCTGCAAAAACAGTTCCGATGGTATGCCGAGGGCATTTTTCATTCTAAGGACATCATAAGGCGTTAAAAATATATTGACGTTGCGGCAACATTGCGTGAAGCAATTAAGCCCTTCGTGGCAATCAAACTGAAACTTGTCATCGAGAGTGAGCACCTTCAGACCTTTGCCCTGGCCTTTGATGGTATTGTTATCCATATAAACACCTTTCTATTTTTTGATGGCTTCGTAAAAAGCGATTTATTCCGCTGACGCGGTATTTTTGCAGAAAGGAACATATAATTCCTACTCGTACTCGTTCTCGTAATCGGCTTTTATTTTTCGAGTACGAGTACGAGCACGAGAACCGTCCCGCTTGTGCGGGACTGAGTACGATTAAGTTCCTTGGACGTAACCCCCCGGGGCCGAGGCCCGGGACCGAGCCTAAAAGCAACTTTTATGGTAGATGCGATGTAGAGACGGGCTTTAGCCCGTCATTCGCAGAAACGGCCGATGTGACAAAACGCGTCCAATGGAAGGCTAAAGCCTTCCACTACATTGATTGTACAAATCTCGCTAAACCGATCAGGAATTGACGAATGCGCTTTGTTTATCCGCCCTACATGGCTAAGATTTTGATTTTTTTTAACCTTATACCCTAAACCTTGTACCTTATACCGTTAAGTTACTTAGAAGTTCAAGATTAAAAATAAATTTTTAATCAACATAGTAAAATAATAATTTTATCAAAAATTATAGCATTTTTAAAGATAAAAACTTCGGGACCGTCTATTGGAAATAGATAGCCCCTTTTGGGCAGACATTCGCACAAAGCCCACATCCAACACATCGGCCTTCCTCTATCCTGGCAACCGTATCAACAGAAATCGCCCCCACGGGACAATGCTTTTCACAGATCCCACACCCTTTACATAACCCGGCGTTAACATAGGGCCGCGGTTTATTCCGTAGACGGGCGATCCGTCGATCCAGACCGTAAATACGGACTTTCAGGTCCTGTACCTTTGTTTGTAGATCTTGTATTTCTTCTTTAAGGTTCACGGTTTAGCACTTGGATTGTCAGGCTTGCACCCAAAAAGAGATAAAAACTGCAAAAACAATACCATTACGACCTGAAATCCCAGAACTCAGCCCTAGCCGAAAAAGCTTGCCGGCCCCGGGTCCAAAAAGATGGAGGTTTACGAATAAGCCAGAGAACCAATAAAATCATGCAAATTGCAATAAAGCAAAAAATAAAGCTTGCAAATTGCAACCACAAAATCATTCCCCATACTGACTCCGGACTGACTCCGGCTCTGCTACGCTACTCAAGGATCGCTTCCTTTCGTTTTGGCATATACATTGCTTCTTTAACAATATCATGAAAATTGGCATTTCACAATGGCAGGGGCGCGTCTCTCCCGTCTTTGACGCATCAAACAGACTGCTTCTCGTTGATACAGAAAATAACCAGGTAACATCACGGGTTGAATTCAAAATGATTCATGATGGCCCCTTAAGCCGTGCCAAGCATCTGGTTTTTCTGGGTATCGATACCTTAATATGCGGGGCCATTTCATCGGCATTAGCGGCGGCGATCGTCTCTTCAAATATTAGAATTGTCGCCTATACCTGTGGACCGGTTGATAAAGTGCTTGAAGCCTTTTTGGATGATCAGCTCTCAAATTCCAAGTTTTTAATGCCCGGCTGTGATAAGCAGCGCCGATATTTCAATTATTGATGGCCTGATAAAAGAAATCGACGGATTCACAGGACGAATCAAAAACCTAAATTAGCGCTTGACTCTTGTCCTTCCAGAAATCATGCTGTATTCAATTGGTTCGTAAAAAAACTATTCCCTCAGTTTGGCTCCGATGATTATTGGCATTGATACCGGCGGGACATTTACCGACTTTATTTACCATGACGGCACCGAATGGTCGGTTCTAAAGCTCCTTTCGACCCCTCAAAATCCGGCAGAACCGGTCCGCACCATCCTCTCCGGGCCGGCGGGCGACGAAGGATATGGCAAGGAAAAAGCTTGATGGATCACTCGATTGCCATCATCGGCGGCAATATCGCCGGCCTCTCCGCAGCCTACTACCTGGCAAAAAAAGGCTGCAGGGTCACCGTTTATGAGCATAAACTCTGGGATAAACCCTGCGGCGGGGCGATCAGCGTCCAATTTGCCGACTACCTGCACCATCACGTAGGCATTCCGGTAAAGTCCGTTAATGCCCCCCTTCGAAGGGTGCGGTGTGCATTCCAGAGCACCCCTTCGGTTCTGCTCGACGGTATCTTTGTCATCATCTCCCGATACCAGCTTCAAAAAAATCTGATCACCCATCTCGAAAAACATCCGAATATCAAAATCGTTTTCAAGCGCGTCAGCTTGGACGATCAGCACTTGCTTACGCCCCAGACGGTTTTGGCCACCGGATATAGCGCCCTCACCCGTAAAATTATCCGGGACGAATGGCATAACAGAGAATACGCGCTCGTATATAAGGCGAAAGGCCATGTGAATCCCTCTTGTGCGCCCGATTGCCATCTCATGCTGTTTGACAGCCGGATCAATGGATACGGATGGGTGTTTATTGAAGGTAACGGCGACTTCAACATGGGAATGGGCGGTCTGAAGGACAAAAACCGCATATATCAGGCATATGAAAAATTCCGGCGGACAAGCATGAATTCCTATAATTATTCCGCCTTAACTCCAGGGGACCGGTCAATCCTATGGAAAATCCCGATTGCCATTCATCCCGCCCGGAATCCCCTGGCGTTTGCCAAAAAAAATATTGAATTCATCGGTGTCGGTGATGTATTGGGCCTCGCCCACCCCATTGTCGCCGCCGGTATTGAACCGGCCTGGCAGTCCGGCTGGCTTCTGGCTGAAAGCGTTAATCCGGGGCGAAACAGCATAGATATCAATAAATACAGGCATCTTTTGAAAAAAAATCTTGGCCTGACCAGCCGCAAGCCAATTGACCGTGTGGCCGCGCGGATGCTGAGGACCGTCGGCTTCACTCTCAACGAGAAAATGGCTTATATATACTTAAGATTGAACAAACAGAGCATCCATAAAAGTTTAAACCAATACCCATGGTTTGCAAAGGTACATGACGGCAGACGGCCGGTAAATCCGCCGGCAGCCGGTCCTTAAAGAAACAGTTAACCAAGTATTAAAAGGAATAGCCACAAAATGGAAATCCAGACAATGAAATCCCTGATGCGGGTGGCGGCCGGCCTTGAACCGGCGGATCGGGTAATCACCAATGCCACCGTCGTCAATATGTTTACCGGCGAATTGCTTGATGGCTATACGGTCGGGATAAGGGAAGAATGGATTGCCTATGTGGGTTCTGAATCATCCCACATGATCGGAGAGCATACCCATGTGATCGACGCCGGCGGCCAACCCCTGATTCCCGGTTTTATAGACGGCCATACCCACATCCTGTGGATGAGCACGCCTGAAGAGTTTTTGAAGAACGCCCTTGCCGGCGGGACCACCACCATTATTACGGAAATTTTCGAGCCCTACCCGGTTTCAGGCTATGCCGGCGTAAGTGACCTGTTGGACGCCCTCGCGGATCAACCCGTTAAAATATTTGCCACCGCCCCGGCCATGGTTTCAATCAGCCATCGGTCCCGGAGTATAAAGCAATCCGACCTTGAATCCCTATTGGCAAGGCCCGAGGTCCTGGGGTTTGGAGAATCTTACTGGCAAGGTATTTTACAGACGCCTGAGGATTACCTGCCCGCCTTTAAGCTCACCCGTGATCACCGCAAAACCTTGGAAGGCCACAGCGCCGGCGCCAGCGGGAAAAAACTGAACGCCTACGCGACATCCGGAATTTCCTCATGCCACGAGTCCATCCAAGTCGCCGAGGCCATCGAACGGCTCCGCCTGGGGTTTTATGTAATGATCCGGGAGGGAAGCGTCCGACGGGACCTGAAAACCATATCCGAGATCAAGGATACGGGTGTGGACCTGCGGCGGCTGATACTGGTCTCAGACGGCGTTTCCCCCGCCGAACTGACGGCCAACGGCTATATGGAGCATATTGTTCAAACGGCCATAAACTGCGGATTCAGACCGGTAGATGCCATCCGTATGGCCACATTGAATGTGGCGGAGCATTTTGCCATTGACGACTGCGTGGGGGCGATTGCGCCCGGCCGATATGCGGACATGGCCCTTCTCCCCGATCTTTACACCATCAAGGCCGAACTGGTGTTATCCAATGGCAAAATTATCGCTGAAAACGGTAAACCGGTTGTTGCGCCCCGTCCCCATGAATTTTCGACATCAAGCCGGCAAAGCGTCCATCTTCCCCGTCCGTTTGATGCCCAAGATTTCGAGGTCTCCGCAGAAGGGCGAACCGGCCCGCAAAACATACGCGTCATCGGCCTGGTCACTGATCTGGTCACTCAAGAGCTGAGTTTGGAAATCTCAATAGAAAACGGCCGGATTCCAGTTGATGCCGGCCGGGATCTAAAAAAAGTGGCGGCCATTGATCGGGCGCATACGCCCGGGGATATGTTTGTCGGATTTATTCAGGGATTGGGCCTTGAATCAGGAGCAATCGCCACCAGCGCCACATGGGATTCAGCCGATATCATCGTCGCCGGTGCTGATGAGACAGACATGGCGCTGGCGGTCAACCGGATTCATGAACTAAACGGCGGAGTCGTCGTCTGCACCCGGGGCAGCGTCCTGGCGGAATTGCCCCTTCCGGTTTTCGGCGTAATATCCGAGCTGCCCTTACAGAAAATCGAGGGGCAATCAAAAGAGATTGAAGCCGCCATTGCCTCTTTAGGCGTTTCTCTGAGGGATCCGGGGCTAACCCTGGCCACCCTGACCACGGCCGCGATTCCGTTCTTCCGTATCTGCGAGGAGGGCTATGTCAACCTCAAGGACGGCCTGACGCGCGGGCTTTTTGTGGAGTAAATTATTTATTCCGGCAAACCGGAGATCCTCAAATCCGCCATATAGGGATAGTGATCCGAGGGATAGCTGCCGTTAAAGTCATCCCGGATAATCCGTGCATCAGTAACCTCAAACGCCGGGGAAACGAGGATCCAGTCCATCCGGGCATGCCGGGGAATCCCGTTGAACCTGTGATGGGTATAGCTTCCGGCGTCTTCACGGCCCTCAAGCACCTGCCAGGTATCCTTCAAATCGAGCGCCGGCTCGGTTAATATCTCATGGGCCGCAGAGGCCGGATCATCATTGAAATCGCCCATAAGAACGACCGGGAACTCTTGTCTTGCAACCCATTCCGAAATAATCCGGGCCTGTTGATATCTGGCCTCTACGCCGATATGATCCAGGTGGGTGACCCCCACACTTAGCTGTTTTTGCCCTTCAAGACTTTTAATTATTGCATAGCTCATCATTCGGGGAAACGCGCTGTCCCAATCCTTGCTTAAATAGATATCCGGCGTTTTTGACAGCCAGAAATCCCGCCCATATTTAATCTCAAACCGCTCCCGGCGCAAAAAAAGGGTTGGGCTCTGTGATTTTTCGTCAGGTTCCCGGTCCGGCAGATTGGGTGTGTAATCCGGCAAATGCTCGCTTAGATACATTAACTGGTTCCACTTGCCCTCCTGGGTGCCGAGGATTTCGGGCTTGTAGCCATTGACAAGCTCAACCACCATCTCCCGGCGATTAGACCACGCGTTTTCTCCATCCCTGTCGTTTTCGAACCTCAGGTTAAAAGTCATCACCCGCATACGTTATTCGTCCTTTTATTAAAGCTTTACGTTGACGTCTGCGTGAAAAAATAAATCTTGTCGGCATCTTATTCTTAAGATAACATTTATATTTATTTTATCGCATTATATACATTTGAAAAGCAAATAGTTTGCAAGTAAACCCTCTGGGCCGCGATGCGGGTCCGAGCCGATAAGCAACTTTTGCTATGGGGTAAAGGCACTACGGGAAAAGGCGAATAATAGGTGTCAGGTGCAAGGAAATATTTGGCTTCTGAATGCGAACGCACAAGACTTTTTTGTTTGCAAGTCTGAACACTGAAACCTGAAACCTTTACTGTTACACCTTAAACCTTAAACCTTGTACCTTAAACCATGAACTTGATGTTACTTAGAAGTAACCCCCCCGGCCAAGGGCCAAGGCCCGGGACCGAGCTTTGCAGTAACTTTTGTGATAGGTTAAAGGCACTGAGGCACTAAGGCACTGAGGCACTAAGCTTTTGATTTTTTTAACCTTATACCCTATACCTTAAACCTTAAACCGTTAAGTTACTTAGAAGT
>JAGYOX010000079.1 GCA_018399235.1 Desulfobacterales bacterium
ACAAATGCGCTTTGTTTATCCGCCCTACATGGCTAAAATTTTGATTTTTTAAACCTAATACCCAATACCCAAAACCTAATACCTTGAAGTTACTTAGAAGTTCATCGCCTTAATAAAATTCCAAATAACAAATCACAAAAAACAAACACCAAAATTCTAAAACCCAAACAATTTCTTGCTTTGCCACGTTTTGGTCCTTGAATATTGAAAGTTGCCCTGACCCCACTGCTAAATTCATTCTTGCCCTTCGACTGTAAAATATTATAATTATATTTATAGAAAGGTTAGCCATATGCCAATCAAACGAAATAAATTTGATTTTGAAATCGGCTATTTAGTCGAAAGCCCCTGCAGACGATGCATTTATAGAAAAAATTTGCCTGATTGTGCCGAAAAGTGCCGATTAGTTGATAAGATAAGAATTCTTTTGGCTAAAGGGATCTCCTGCACCGGGCAATACTTTACTCAGTAATTTTAAAATCCGGCTTATTAAACCCGAGCCGGAACAAAAAAGCCCGTGCAGATGGTGCACGGGCTTTTTTGTTCTGATATAATAAATAAAAATATCGGCTATTCGGTTTCGGGTATACCCACCGTTATTCTGTCAATATTATCCGCAAGGGTTTTCGGACCGATTCCCTTGACATTCGTTATCTCCTCGACGCTCTTGAAGCCTCCATGTGTCTCACGGTATTCCACAATCCGCTCCGCATACGATGAGCCAACAGCTTTGAGCTGTGTCAGCTCCTCGACGCTTGCCGTATTGATATTAATTTTACCGCTTCCTTCCGCAGCCATTGCAATACCGCTAACCACCATAAAAAAAACGATCATTGAGGCTACCATAAGCGTAGTTAAAACATTACGTCCCATAAAAACTCCTTTCTTTATTCGAATTCAAATTAAAAAAAAAATTCTGGCGTTTAAAAACAAAGGCGTCAGTTCTTAAAAAATGGATGGCATTATACGAACACAAGTTTAATGCCAAAATAAATTGTACTACTAAGTTATCTTGACCGCTTTTAACGGACCGGTCCTGTTGGCCTTATTTTATAAACACCAAGCATCAAAAATACAACTTCAGGAAATTTTTACCTTCTTAGAAGCCCCGTATACAGGTGAAACGATATCTACCGTCGGTTTTTCTATATGTCAATTATTTTTTTTATTTAGGAAAGATTTCTAATACAATTATACAATAATATATAATTATTATAATAAGTTAAAACTTTTTTTGATTAATGGCAAAAATTAAACTACTCATTACGTAAACGTAAACTAATCTATAAATTTCTTGTATGTAACATCAAGATGCCAAGGTATAAGATTCAAGGCAAAAAACCATAGGGGATGACCTTAAAAGATGCATTCATGACCGGTTGTTGCGGTCCAGATATTCCAGCTGCCTGGCCAAAACGGCGGCTGTTTTCATTTCATATCCATTATTCGATGCCGTTTGAATCGGCCGCCAATAAATCGTATTGATCTCCAGTTCCCGGTCGGCCTCGAAATCAAGCTTCATGCTTGGGCTATAGGCCACCATCTTTTCTGTAGCCGCAAGCATTTGTTGCGCAAATCCATCAGCCAGTTCAAAGCCACAGGCTCTGGCACCCGAGATGACTTCCATCATGACTTCCTCAACCAGTCTTTTTGATGCCGGATCATTCATCAACTGGTCGGTAGTGGCATTGAGCACCACAGACATACCATTGTAACTCATGTTCCAAACAAGCTTTTCCCATCGGGCCTTGCCAAGGTCTTTCTCTAGATAAACGGATATACCGGCCTTTTTGAAGACATCGGCAATAAACCTCAGGTTATCGGTAATGCCGGCCGGTTTTTCATTCCTGGACAATTGCGCCATCCTTATGCTTCCGTAATCAAGGTGGCGAATATGGCCCGGCCCCACCTTATTGCTGCATAGAAAGCATAATCCACCGATGATCGTCGCCTTTGGGAGTATCTTCGCGATTTCCTCCTCCACACCCAACCCGTTCTGAAGAAGAACAACTATCGACTTTTTCTTGACAACATGAGGCAATATGGAAGATAGGTGATGGTTTTGTGTGGATTTAAGCGCGACAATCGCAATATCGCAAAACGGCATATCCGATGGTTTGCCATAAGCGTTGATTGATTCAAGACTGAAGTCACCGTCCTTGGACTCGATCAGAAGCCCGTTTTTTAATACATATTCAAAATCACTGTGAAATAGAAAATGCACCTCAAAACCGTGGCTTGCCAACAATGCACCGTAGTACCCGCCCACTGCACCCGTGCCGATAACTGCTACCTTCAAAATTCCTCCTGATCCAAAATTGATGGCTTCGTAAAAAGATCTTTTTTCATACATTTATTGTATTTTCCTGTCAATTGTCCATCACCTTTCTTTGGAACCACCTATAATTCTTTACGAAATCGTCAAATATATTTTCGTATATCCATGAAAATTCATCTGGATTTTAATTGTTTTTTAAGTTAGTCTACCAGTAATATTTTAACTTCGATGCTTAATTGTCCATTCATTGCATCGAGAAGGAGGAGGAGGAGGAGGAGAAAGCAATGACGGCCCAACCTGCCAATCAACTTAAATCCGGTTCAAAGAAAAATCTACTTGGAGAAGCCTTGGTCAACCATGACCTGATCAATTACGACCAACTTGAGAAAGCGCTGGTTCGCCGATCCCAGGTAGATATGCCGTTGGGTTCCATCTTAATCGAGATGGGATTCATAACGGTGGATAAGATGTTGTCATTTATGTCAAAAAAATTTGGCGTGCCCCCTATTAATCTGTTTAAAGTAGATATTAAACCGGAAGTCCTAAGGCTGATTCCTCAAGAAAAAATGAAAAAATTCCGGATTCTTCCGGTTGCCCTTGAAGGCAACACGTTGTCCCTGGCAATGGTCACTCCGCAGGATTTTATGACCATTAGTGATCTGGAATTTACCATGGGGAAAAAAATAAAACCCATGGTTGTGCCGTATTTCATGATGGAGGCCGCCCTGAGTTTGCTTTCCGAAAATTATGAAGGAGGCATTTCCGGTGCAGATATTGAAAACCTCTCCATGCATGAATCAAAAGATAGCCAACAACCGCCGGAAATCGAAAGGCTCTTCACCTATCTTATTAAATCCGGCGGCAGTGATATGCTGCTGACGGCCGGAGTCCCCCCTTCCATTAAAATCGGAAGCATATTGAAACGACTGGCAACGGTTTCATTAACACCTGCGAATATAGAGGCCTATGCCAAAAATATCTTGAGTTCTGAGGAGTGGGAAATATTCAATCGGAATAACGAGCTTGAAACCGGCATCACTTTCAGAAACCAGGCACGATTCCGGATCACCTTTTACCGCCAGCGCAACTCCGTTTCGATCGCCGTTCGGCATTTGCCGGATAAGATACCCTTATTAAAAGAACTAAATCTTCCAGACTGGTTAGAGAATTTTGCACTTTCACCGCAGGGGCTGATTCTGATCTCAGGTCCGGCCGGTAGCGGAAAATCGACAACACTGTCGGTAATTCTAGATATTATTAATTCCAACCGGCGATGTAATATCATCAGCCTGGAAGAACCCATCGAATTTTTGCACAAACATAAAAAAAGCAACGTAAACCAAAGGGAAGTTGGCAAGGATACGGAGACATTTGAGGAGGGGCTTCGCGGCATATTCCGACAGGCCCCGGATGTAATCGTTATTGGAGAAATGCGGGATAAAATCACCTTTGAAACCGCTATCAAGGCAGCCCGAACCGGTCACTTGGTGTTAAGTACCATGAATGCTTTTGATGCTACCGCAGTGATCCAGACCATTATAAACATGTTTCCGGTAGAACAACAGGACCTGATTCGGCTGATGCTCGCAGATTCCCTACTGCTGTCGTTTGCTCAACGACTGGTTAAAAAAATTGATGGTACCGGCATGTTGCTTGCCTTCGAAAAACTTGCCACCTCCCATCGTGTAAGAAACTTTATCAGGGAAAACAGAATCCACCACATCCGCTCCCAAATGGAGACCGGGGCTGACGAGTTCATACCGATGGATGTGGGACTCGCCAAATATGTTAATAACAGAAAAATTTCATTTGAAGAAGGGCTTCTGCATTCCACTAACCAAGTATATTATAGGGATCTTACGAATCAACCGGAGTAAATGAATACTTGACATCCCTTTTTAAACATTTTAAAAGATCTAATTATTACTCAAAAATATATAATATATTTAAAAATCAATAATAATAGATAAACTGATGCAAAATAACCGACAACAATTAAGCTTTTTTAAGTGCCGACGCTTCTTTTTTAGCTTTAGAAGCGTCCATCCGGTGGTATAAGCGAAAACTAGTAATTCAGCCCCGGGTGGACATCCTCTGTTCACCCGGGGCTTTTTTATTTTTATAAAGCCTCGGGGAAACAACCTCGAGGCTTTTTTGTTTAAAGATCATAAAGGAGGATCAATATGCTGATTGTTTTAAAACCCGATGTTACACAAAATCAAAAAAACCATATCCTGAATATACTTCGCGAGGGCGGCGCGATATTCAAAGAAATAGCAGATGCCGGTCAATCAATTATCGGGGCGACCGGTCCGGCCGGTCATGATCCCGCCTACTTTGAAAACCTAAAGGGCGTGGATCGGGTCGTCCCTATAACCACCGCTTTCAAGCTTGTCAGCCGGCAGATGCACAGGCAGGACACACATGTCAATATCGGTGACGTCGTCCTCGGCAGTGAAAGAATTTCGATAATCGCCGGTCCATGCGCCGTAGAAAGCCGAAGCCAAACAATGGCCATCGCCAAAGAGGTTAGAAAATACGGAGCGGTTCTTTTTCGCGGGGGGGCGTTTAAACCCAGAACATCGCCCTATTCATTCCAAGGTCTTGGAGAAGAGGGGCTTAAAATACTGGCTGAAGTTCGCGAGACATATGGTCTCAGGGTAGTTACCGAGATTACCACGCCGGCTCAGGCGGATCTCGTTATGAAATATGTGGATGTTGTCCAGGTCGGCGCCAGAAACATGCAAAACTTTGATCTTTTGAAATGCGTTGGCCGACTCGGCCGCCCGGTACTTTTGAAACGCGGCCTTGCAGCAACCATTGAGGAATGGCTGATGTCGGCCGAATACATCCTTTCGGAAGGAAATGAAAATGTTATCCTATGTGAAAGAGGCATCCGAACATTCGAGCCATACACCAGAAACACCCTTGATCTATCTGCCATTCCCGTCATTAAAAAACTGACCCACCTTCCGGTTATCATTGATCCGAGTCACGCGACAGGCATCCGTGAAAAGGTCAGTCCGATGGCGCGGGCGGCCATTGCAGCAGGCGCTGACGGTCTGATGATTGAAGTGCATAATGATCCGGACCGGGCACTATCAGATGGCGCCCAAAGTCTTTATCCCAAACAGTTCGGCCAATTGATGCGCGACATTTATGTTATTGCCCCGGTTGTAAACAAACAACTGGATTTCGGATACCTGGACAAAGCCCGGGCGGTCAGCCACCTGGAAGCCGAAGATGACGGCAAAGGCCAAAAAGCAGCCTTTTTGGGCGAAATCGGAAGCTACAGCCATAAGGCCTGTACCCAGTATTTCGGCTCACAGGTAACACCGATGCCGGTCAACTCATTCAAAGCGCTCTTTGAAGCGGTAAAGGAGGGAAAAACACATTTCGGCATCATTCCTTTGGAGAATTCACTTGCCGGCAGCGTCCATGAAAACTATGATCTCCTTCTGGAATACGACCTACGGATTGTTGGCGAGATCATGCTAAGAATCAAGCACAATCTTATCGGGCATCCGGAAACGGAAATAAACAGCATCAAACGGGTTTTCTCCCATCCCCAGGTTTTTCAGCAGTGCCGTCAATTCCTTGAGCAGCATCCAGAGTGGGAGCTTGTTTCTGTGACAGATACGGCCTGTGCGGTCAAGCAAATAAAGGAAAAAGGGGATTCATCAGACGTAGCCATTGCAGGAATTGAGGCAGCGGAAACCTTCGGCATGGCCGTCCTTGAAGAGGGTATTGAAACCAATCCCCGAAACTATACGCGTTTTGTTATTATTAGTCCGTATAGTTTGACCAACGGGGATAAGCGAAAATCATCACTTATCTTTTCAACCGGCAACCAGCCGGGGGCCCTTTTTGAAACCCTGAAAGTATTTGCGGACAACCATGTCAACCTGGTCAAGCTGGAATCTCGCCCGATTCACGGCAAACCTTGGGAATATATGTTTTACGTGGACCTTGAAGGAGATGTGGAGTCAGAGGCATTCAGGCCGGTACTGGACGAGCTTCACAAAAAAATCGACTATTTTAAAATTTTGGGGGCTTACTAGAAATAAAGGGGAAAGGGGAAAGGGGAAAGGGGAAAGGCTTAAAGCTGGCGTTCCTATAAAAAACGTTATATTTCGCTATCAGGGCATTTTTGCAGAAAAGAAGCCGACCTTGAACTTCCTTGACTTTGACCAAAAGTATCTCCCCGGGCCGCAGGCCGAGACCGAGTTTAAAAGTAACTTTTATTTCATGTTCGAAGGCAATGAGGGGATAACTTATTGATTTTTTTTTACCTTACACCCTAAACCTTAAACCTTAAACCGTTAAGTCACTCAGAAGACGATAAACCTATCCTGACACCTGAACACTGAAACCTGAAACCTTGAATGTCAGTTACACCTTATACCTTGAACCTTATACCTTAAACCGTGAACTGTGAACCGTGAACCGTGAACCATAACCCTGCATGTCATTATTTTTTAAGCCGGAAACATAAAGGGTCATCCGGATCGAAATCGATACTGCCGTCGCCGACCAGCTTCATTAGGGTCTGACGGATCGTGTTCATGCGCTGCCGGTCGATATCGCAGGCCGATTGGTTTTCAATAGCTGCTGCGATCTCCGAAGGGCTTAAAGATTTTTCCGCCGTATCCAGGAATTGTAAAATTTTTTTAGTAATTTCCTCCATGGGAAACCTCAAAATGTCTATATTGCATACATGTGGTCAAAGACACCGCACAAGAGCTCAGTGACCTGTTGATTGCCGTCTACGGTACCGGCAAGGCCATATAGGGCACTGCTCTGGGCGGGCGTACCGGCCTTTTGCTTTGCGTATGAGACCCCCTCGGCCAGATCCTCACGAAATTGATCGCCTAGGCCCGGCACCCGGGTCTGGGGCAGTGTCACACAGAAATGAAGGGCCGGAGGCAGTTGAAGGCAGTTAAACCGCCAGCCTTTTGTCTTCATAAAATCATTGACATGAAATATATCCAACGTCTCGGACCGGAAACTGACCAGAAAGGTAGGCTCGCCGATAACAATGAGCTCATCAATGTCATCGACAGCGGCTCTGATTTCATCCGAAACTTTCATGATGGCCCGAGCGGCCTCAAGATAGCCAGCCTCCCCTAAGCTTACCATGGACGCCCATGTCGCGGCACTCAAACCACCAGAGCGGCTGCCGGCCGACGTAGGGGACGCATAAATCCCGCCCGGCCAGTCAGGGAATGCAAAATACTGGTACCGCCTAAAGCTTGGATTTCTGTATAAGACTACTGACGTCCCCTTCAGTGCGTAGCCGAATTTATGGGTATCCGCAGAAATGGAGGTTACGCCGGGCAAGCGGAAATCAAAAGATGGAATTTTGTACCCGAGTTTTTCGATCCATGGCAGAACAAAACCGCCGAGACAACCGTCTACATGAAAGCCGATCTTATGCTTTAAAGCCATTTCAGACAATTCCGCCAGCGGATCAATGAGGCCGTAAGGGTAATTGCCCGCACTGCCGACAATTGCCACAGTATTCTGATTGATTTGGGCCTCAACCCTTTCCGGGGATACCCGGAAATCAGGAAAATCTACCGGCACCATAACCATTCTCACCCCGAAATACTCACCCGCCTTATTGAACGCCGGATGCGCGGTTTTCGGCATGATAATCTCCGGTGCTGTAATCCCCTTTTCCGCCCGCGCTTTATCCCGATAGGCCTTAACCGCCATGGCAATGCTTTCGCTGCCGCCTGAGGTCACCGTACCGCAGACCTCATCGGACGGATTCACGGCCTTTACCGCTTCGCCGTTTAGCATGTTCGCGGTCATTGAAATAATCTCACTTTCAAATTTGGCCATGCTCGGGCATAGATCGAACTGAATGGTATTGACATGCGAGAAAAATGAAAAGGTCTTGTTCAAAAACGCCCGATGCTCATCCCCGGCATGGTAATAGGTACCTGAAATTTTGCCGGTTTTCCAGGCTGCATTTTCCTCTTCAGCCATTAAGGAAAGCTCCTCGAGAAGATGATCCGCTTCTCGCCCCTTTTCCGGAATCCGATTATAGGTTTCAAATCTGCCTTTATAGGGCTTGAGCGGATCTTGCGGCGCATCGCCGTTAAGTTTATCAGTCATATTTACCTCTATTCTTAAACAGATTACTTATTAAGGGCCCTGAAGATCTTCCTGTTTTTTTTGAACAGCCGCCGATATTGTGTATACATTTTATCATAGATGCCCAAATTTGACAGGTCTGGATAAAAAACCCGCTGAATCCGGATGATTTTTGGAATATCATCAAGCCGCAGTTTTCCAAGGACAACCAAGGCCAGCAAAGCGCATCCGCGAACCGTGCTGTTAACCGGATCTTCGACCTGATGTATCGGCACATTGAGGACATCCGCATGAATCTGTGCCCAAAGCGCCGACTGGGCGCCGCCGCCTGAAAACCGAAAGCTTTCAATGGGCCTGCCTGTATATTTCTCAGCTCCTTGGCTCGTCCACCGGTTGTTGTAGGCAAGGCCCTCCATGAGTGCGCGCGCCAGATGGCACCGCCGTGTGTTTAAAGAAAGATTTATAAACCCACCCCGGACAAAAGAGTCCTCATCAGGCACGATGGCTCCGTTCAGCCAGGGCAGAAAAATAACGGCATCGCTTCCCGGCGGAGCCTCTTGCGCCATCCGGTTAAACCGAAAATAAACGTCATCCGGCATTTTTCCGGTGGCTAACATATCATCGGCATACACCATATGCTTTAGAAAAAACTCCAGACACCTGCCGCCCACGCCCTGCTCTCCCAGCAGATAATACCGCGAGGGAAAAGGGCTCGGCAAGGATGTCATCATATATATGGGGTTTGTTTTCTTGTAGGGTACATGAAAGGTCAAATATTGGGATGTACCGATATAGAGAATCGCATCAAAATCTTTGACCGCTCCGGAACCGATCAAGGACGCATTGGAATCAGAAACACCCGCCACAACACGAGTTGAAGGCGCCAACCCAAAAACCTCGGCTACCTCAGGGGACAAGGTCCCAACCACCCCATTATTCTCTATCAGATCCGGGAATTTTTCGCGGTCGAGTCCACTTGTATGCAAAAGCTTGTCGCTGTATTTCCGATTGCCCCATTGCCGGTTATCGGAAATCATAAACGGGGCCATGGTTTTTTGGGTAGCGGTAATACGCCCTGTTAACCTGGAGGTCAAAAAATCCATGGGCTCCAAAAACTTGAATGTCTTTTCATATATATCCGGCCGTTCATGCTTGATAAACAGAACATGGCCAAGAGAATCCACGCCGGATTGAGAGGGGGCCAGACCGGTCAATCGAATATACCTGCCGAGCTTAAACAGATTATAGCCCTTGATGCTCGGTAACCCGGAAACCAGCTTTCGGTTGTATCTCCCGCCCCGTGTATCCAGCCAGTGTACGGCATTCATTAACGGCAGGCAGGATTCATCAACTGCGACCGCAAGAGACCATTGGGAATCACATGCAACCGCCATGATTTTCTGGGCTGGCACGCCGGATTCGGCAATCGCCTTTTTGGCTGTCTGTTGAGCGCCTTGCCACCAGGATTCAGGATCCTGTTCCGCCCCGCCTCCCGGAAGCATATGGGTAATTATAGGGGCTTCCACACAAGCGATTACAGCTCCGGAATCCGACACGACCGCTGCTTTGATGCTGCCGCTGCCAAGATCAAAGGCCAGAACATATCGGGATAAAGTGTCCGAAACCGGCAAATGCATTGATAGTCTCGTGAAATGTCGTTTTTAAAAAATTATTTAAGGCTGACGGGTTTAAATTTTAATGGCTTCCAGATATTTCCGCACGTTACTGAGGGTCGCCAGAAACATTTTTGCGCCAGCCATATATGTAAACATATCATCTTTATTGCCACAGATATCGGCAAACTCGGGGCCGATGACGGTAGCCGGCTCCGGTGCTTCAGGATTTCTGGATAATGCGGTTACGTATAAATCAAGACGTTTTTTCAATACCTGAAAATAATCAATATCCCGGCCGATCACTATGCCGGTGGCATTGGACAGATTTTGGGCATATTCACGAATGGATTGCCAGTAAGCCTCGACAACCGGTTTTTTTCGGCTGCTGTTTTCGAGAAAATAGGAAATGCTCCATCCTATTGAAACAATTTTCAGGACCTGGAGTTCATATTCAACCGTGCTTCTTTTGATATCCGCATCGCCGGGCAGATAATCCATGAGCCATTTAATATCTTCGCGATCCACCGCGTAGTTGAACAGCTCTTCGCCTGCCTGCTCAACCAGGTTTTGTTCGGAATCATCGTTTTTTTTAACCATACCCCTCCTCTTATTACGTTAAATAGACTTATTAAATAGGGCTTGTCAAATTTGAAATAAAGAAAAGAAGCATAGGAATTGAATCAAGCATCCACATATTCTTTGATGAAACGGCCGTTTCAAATCTCAGGTTGGAGGCACTCTATACCCTCTGTGCGGGACTGGTCAATATGTTTGAAAAGCTTGCCTTAAAGCATGGGATTGGAAAGTGATATAAATCAGAAAAAAATTCCTTTTTTAGCCCTTTCTTGACTCCAAAACGGCAGTCCCCGGGTCGATATGCCAGGTCACAAACGGGGACAGCACGTAAAGCGACATCTGTAAGATAACGAGGTAGCCGAAATAAGGGGTAAAGACAAAAATCAACATCAAAACCAGGTTTACCCAGGTAAACCATGGATTTCTATCCATGAACCGCCCTATGTGAATGTATTTTACCGGATAAAAATTCATGAGCAATGAAGTGAAAACCATTAGCCCAAACGAAAAAATAGCGATTAGATTCCCCCAGTCGGTGCCTAAGACATCGGAACGGGCCAATATAAGCAATGGCGCGGTTACGAATAAAGCGCCCGCAGGAGTTGGCATCCCTTTAAAAAAACCGGGAATCGGGTTTCGGTCCATGGTAAAATAAACCAGCCGGGCGAACCCGGCCAATACATAGATCAATGCCGGAATAGCCGGAGAAAGTTCAATTATCCCCGCATCCGGATACCTTGACAGGCAGATATAAAAAATCCACCCGGGCGCAATACAAAAACTCACGCCATCGGCAACATCATCCAATATACCGCCGAGCGTAATGTGACGCATATGAGAGGTGCCGGGAAGCGGTTCGGTCAGCCCGAGTTTACGTGCCATAGCCCCGTCAAGCTTATCGAAAATAGCCGCCCCTATAAGAAGCAGGTAGGACTCCGTGAATTTTCCCTGATAGGCAAAAAATACTGCGAGCATGCCCATCATCGCATTCATAACGGTTAGCGCATTGGGAAATACTGCGAGTATCCGGCGCCTGAGTAGTTCATCATCCTCACATAGTTCATCCAGGCAGTAATTCCCGTATTTCCGACAGTAACCGGCGATTGAGCCGAAATTGATGATCAAAAAAATAATCTCAACCACAAACAAATGCCTTACCGGCAGGGTTCCCCACGAGGCAAGGGGGTCATAAAAACCGAATATCGCATCCGGTAAAGGGATATAAAAAGCATGGATATATAACAAAAGGCTAAGTGGTGCAGCCACTATCGTGCGCAACCGGTTAAGCTCCCTTAAGCCGGGTTCCTGTCCGAATCGGATGGCAAAATCCCGCATAAACCTGGCGAAGTTATCTCGAACCAGGACGGTTACACATAGTATAAGGACGAATATCGCGTGCAAAAGTTCAATCCGTGTGTGCCCCGGTATTTCAAAAAGCAGCCGCCACATCATGCCCACTGCCACAAGCGGGAATATAATTGAATAAACGATTCGGTCCATGATCCGGTCGGCAAGCTGGGCAAAGGCTGTATTCCGGCTGAACCGGGCCGCAAACCAGCCATCAACCAGATCGAACATCATCGAAGTAAAAAGAAGCAGGGTGCCGGCATAATATAGCCAAGTATTGCGCATCAGCATGACCCCAATGGCGCAAAGCATTCCAACAAATACCAGAGGAGGACGGCCGTAGACGAGGATCATGGTGATGCGTTTTGATATTTTGGGACTTTTAAACATAAAAACATTTTAAATTCAGCCGTGTGATGTGTAAAGATAAAAACATGCTGTATAAAAAAGAAATGAAAAACGATTTAGGATGATTTATTAAAGTAAAAGCGGATTTTTAAAATCAAAACCGAAGAGCTCCGGATTTTTACCGATAACCGCGGCTGAGAAAATATAAAAGACATAATCATAGGTTTGCTTAGGTATTTTGTTGCGATTATTCTCTAAAAAATTCCAGAAGTTTCTTTCTTCAGGATTTTTTGGCATTTTTTTGATTAACCGGTTGACCCTGCCTTCCCCCCAATTATAGGAGGCAATTACGAGAAGACCGGACGCCTGGGCATCTGTATCATAAATATGTCTTAAATATTTGGCGGCTGCCTTCGTGGACTTCTCAAAATTATGCCGTTCATCCAGTTCATCCGGCTTTGGCAGATGGGCCAAAGGGCCTATCCTAAGGCCATATTCTTCAGCTGTTTGGGGGATAAACTGCCACAAGCCTTTTGCTATGCCATACCTGGTTTTGGGTCCGCATGCATTGACATCAAAATTGCTCTCCTGTAAACCCAGGTAAAAAAATTGGGGAGGCAGATCGTAACGATTCATGGCTTCAATAATCGGTGAAACAAAGCCATTCCGTCGGGCCCGGTTTATGGCATTTCTCAATCGTTCGGTTGACTGCCATTTATGAATATAGTTCAATACCTCTGTTTTAAACCCCTCTGGCATATTGATTTCACATTCCCCGAATGTCCTGGCGGCTCTTAATATTGCCTTTTCTTCCTCATCGACCGCCTTTCCATAAATATTCAATGAATCCACAAACCGGTCATAATTTTTTTCAAGGGACTCATATTTGGCCTTAAAACTTTTAACTGTCTTTATCGTCTGGCTATCTTTGCTTTTCCGGGCCAGCGCCAATACATCGGCGAATTGAAGCTCCAGGTCTTTCATGGAATAAAAAATTTCTTCCGCCAGTTTTTTCTGCTCCTCTATTTCAAGATGTTTTAGTACGGCATAAGAGCCGGTAAGCAGACAAACGAATACGCACAGGGCAATTATCCACAGATATGTCCGTTTCTGTTTACGCTTGATACCCTGAAACGCCTGCCGCACCATCATGGTGCGTTCTCCGATTCCCTTTTCCTTTGCGTCGCCAAAATAATGCCTGGCATATTGCTCAACGCTTCTGGCGCCCATCTGCTCGGAAGGTTCTATGAATGGCCGCTTTAAATTTGGATCCTCAGGTATTTTAAAAAGGAGAAGGGGGCCTGCCTGGCTGAGCTCAACTTCCGTCTTATCGTCCAATGACGCCTCAGAGATTTTTCTTCCATTGATCCAAACGCCGTTGCTGCTCTCAAGATCGTTTATCCACCATTTCCCGTTCCGGTATTCTATGTTTGCATGTCGACGGCTGACATCATCATCCAATATTTGAATGTCGCATTCAGCCGCACGCCCGATATGAAAAGACCGGGTAAATTTATAGTCTTTTCGGTCGGCTCTGCCTTTCTTGATTATTACATGGATAACCGGAGGCAATTGGACTCTCGCTTTATGAAGGTTATTTCCACATTCGATCAACCAAGGATCCATCCCCTGTTTTCAGAGGACACCATACACAAAAACAACAGAAATGAACAGCATCAGAAAAAGTATTACCATCCATAACCAGAAATGGTGACGCCCTTTCTTTTGGTCAGGCCCAGAAGAATTGGCACTGGAAGCCTCGATATGCTTATCGACCGGTTCCTTTGTTTGGGAATTGTCAGCGCCCACCAGTATGGCGGAAATATTATCGGAGCCACCATTTTTAATGGCAGCTTCAATCAGGCGATCAACCTGCGTCTGTTCTGGAAACAGCTCCGCCAGTATAGAAGATATCTCTTTTTCCCCAACCTCATTGGTCAAACCGTCACTGCATAAAAGGATCCTGTCATTTTCATAGAAACTCCCATGGACGGTCTCTACTTCAATCTCTTCTATTCCTTCAGCCCCTAATGCCTGGGTAATGGCATGACGCTCCGGATGATTGGCTGCATCTGATTCGGCTATTGCGCCGCTGTCAATTAAAAACTGAACATAAGAATGATCATGGGTCAGGCGGGTCAATTGAGTGCCGCGGGACAAATAAGCCCGGCTGTCGCCCACCCATGCAATTTCGTAATTTTTACCATCTGTTTTCAAGGCAACCACGGTGGAGCCCATGGATTCGCAGCCTGAATTCGTTCGTGCGACATCTAATATCTGATGGTGAATACGGGAAATGGATTCGGAGAGCGTCATATGGCTACCGACATCTTCAGCCAGTTGCTCAACTGTTATCCGGCTGGCTATATCCCCTGCATTATATCCCCCCATGCCATCGGCAACCGCCCATAGACCGATATCCGGACGAACACAGAGGCTATCCTCGTTTTGCTCTCTCACGGCACCGGGGCTCGTGGCATATCCAAAAGATCGATGGCCCAATCAATCACCCTTCCTTTTTTGATAGTTATGATTTCAACATAGATTACAGGGTAAAAATTTAAGTAGTGCCCG
>JAGYOX010000008.1 GCA_018399235.1 Desulfobacterales bacterium
AAATTAAGAGTAAGAGTAAAAGCAGGGAGGGGATCATGGATTTGGAACAATTTAGAAAAGCGGGCGAAGCGCTTTACCACAGCCTTCACCTTCCCACATGGCCGGTTGGGATTACCTATATCAAACGGGAAGCGGACATTCCGGAACAGGCGATCCGGCCATCAGCCATGGGGCAGAAGTGGAGTCTGTGCCAGGCCATCACCTACGCCCGGCGACATGGCTGGCACGTTGCCATGACAGCGACTGATAACTTCTGCGTGCCGTCATCCGCCTTCCACAAATGGGTGGATGTCTCTGACGAAGACCTTCTGGAAAGCCAGGTCAGGCAGGGGTGGCACAAGGACCGGGCCGCCGAACAGAACCGAATCAATTTTTTAAAAGGACTGTTTACCGGGCCGGAGGGTGAAGAACGGCTGCAAAAAATGAAGGAATATATCGGGTTCGTGTGCTCACCCCTGCACCAGGCCCTCATGGCCCCGGATGCGGTCAGTATATTTGGTGACGGCACCCACATGCATCATATCATCCAGACCCTGTGCTATGACTATACAACCCCGGTGATGTCAACATTTGAAGGGTTCGGTGAGACCTGCTTCAAGGGCGCGTTTATCCCTTTTATCACCGGCCGTGCCCAAATCGTTATCCCCGGCATGGGCGACCGCGCGTTTGCCGGCATCACACCGGACGAGCTCGCCATCGGCCTGCCGGCTTCAGACCTATCCACGGTTGCGGAAAACCTTTTCAAGACCGGCGGCGACCTGAACATCGGCCAACCCATAAAAACCCTGCTGCCCATGAGCCTGGATGAATCCATTACCCCGGGCTTTTCATTTTTAAAAGAAAAAATCAGAGAAGAGAAATCCGGTTAAACAATGGAATCCAAAATCGTAAAAAGCATTTGTTTTGAGTGCCATTCGCGGTGCGGCGTCGTACTCAACATTGAAAACGGACGGCTGACCGGCATCAAGGGGGACAAGGACCATCCCATCAGCCGGGGCTACATCTGCCCTAAGGGGGCGGCCAATGCGGAAATCGTCTATCACCCGGAACGGATCACAACGCCACTGGTCAGGAAAAACGGGGGATTCGTCGAGACTTCCTGGGATCATGCCTTAAGCATGATCTCGGATAAAATAAATGATGCCCGTGAAAAGTTTGGGGCGGAGTCAGTGGTCTTCGGCTCGGGCACGACCCGGGGGATGGCGCCTTATTTAAACCGGTTTTTGACGGCCTTTGGCTCGCCTAATTTCATGGCGCCCTCCAACATGAGCGGCGGGCCGATCGTCATGGGCAGCGCCGCCACCTGCGGATTCGGGCTGGTGGACCCGGATTATGCCAACAGCCGGTGTATGCTGCTGTGGGCCCACAACCCGGAAAATTCCTGGCCGGGCCTGTACATGAATGATATCAACGACGGGCTTAAGAACGGGGCCAAACTGATCGTGGTCGACCCGCGAGGCACGCGGTTGGCTAAAAAAGCCGATCACTGGCTCCAAATCCGGCCCGGCACGGACGTGGCCCTGGCCCTTTGCTTCATGCACGTGATTATCGAAAACAGCCTCTATGACAAACACTTTGTTGACAACTGGACCGACGGGTTTGATGCGCTGCAAAATCATGTGGCCGAATTCACGCCTGAGAGGACCGAGGAAATTACCTGGGTGCCCGCCGAACAGATCAAGGCGGCGGCCGCTGCGTTTGCCGAAAACGCCCCCGCATCCGTTGGGGCCGGCATGGGCGGCGTCTGCCAGGCAAACGACGCGTTTGATCTCAACCGGTCGCTCACGATATTAAGCGCCATTACCGGCAACCTGGAAGTACCGGGCGGCAACCTGCGGTGCCCGCCGCCGACCCACAGGCGCAGCTGCTATGGTTCAGATCATGACCCGTTCTCAAACCTGCCCAAGGAACAGGCGCAGAAAAAACTGGGCATTGACCGCTTTCCGCTGATCAATTTTATCCCCATCCCATCGCCGCCGCAGACCGTCTGGCCCGCCATTGCCGAGGAAACGCCCTATCCCGTAAAAGTGTTGGGCCTGTTTGCCAACAACAGCGTCTGCGCCTATCCCAATTCCAACCGGGTGCGCGAGGTCTATGAAAAGCTCGATTTTCTGTTTGCCGTGGACTACTTCCGCACGCCCACCACGGCGATGGCTGACGTGATTCTGCCACCGGCCCACTGGACCGAGCGCGACGACGTGGAGGATCTTTTAATGAAAAGCCACGTCTTCTGCCAGCCCAAGGCCATGGAACCGCTGCCCGAGTGCCGGGATGAAAAGCAGATATTAATCGACCTGGCAGAAAAACTGAATATGGACGGATTTTTCAAAACTGTTGAAGAAATGCTGGATTACCGGCTGGCATATATGGATGTTACCTATGACGCATTCAAACAGATGGGCTGGTACAAAACGCCGGTAACGTATAAAAGCTACGAAAAAAAAGGCAAATTCCGCACCCCCACCGGCAAGGTGGCCCTGCATGCCGGCTACCTCGAAGGCTTGGGCATATCTCCGCTGCCCATCTTCCGGGAGCCGTCAGAAAGCCCCGTGAGCCAGCCGGAACTTTACCAGGAATATCCCCTGATACTGACCACCGGCGGCCGGCTGTTGGGCTACTACCACTCCTCGCACCGGAATATCGCCTCCCTGAGAAAACGCGCCCCGGACCCGGAACTCGAGATCCACACGGAAACCGCGAAAAATTTGGACATCCAAGACGGGGAATGGGTATACCTGGTATCCCCCAGAGGCCGGGTCGAAATCCGCGCCCGACATTCCGAAACCATTGATCCCCGTGTCGTCCAGTCACCGCATGGATTCTGGTACGGCATGGAAGACGGTTGGAAACGTCTTAACATCAACATGATCACAGACGACGAGCCGCTCTGCCCGGTCTCCGGGTCAGTGCCGATCAAGGCGCTGCTTTGCCGGGTGGAGAAAATGAAAGGGAGTTGATTTTTGACTGTTTCAGTTTTTTAAGTCGCGAATTTTTTGTCGCAGCTTCTTGCGGTATCCAATCCCAATCCCCACCCCGTCTTAATCTGGTTTACTCTAACAAACCCTACCACATCGTGATATTTCAAACACTTACAAAGCTTTAGGCAAACCGTACGCCAAGGCAATAAAATTTATTTCACAAGTGAAATGCCGTTATACTCGGCCTTCCGTCAGGCATACCGAAACTGCCCTGAAAGGTAGATTTAATCATGAATAACGGTATTTATTTGCTCACCAAATATCCACTTTATGCGCTAAAATTTTTCCCTTAATAATAAGCATATGCTATTTAAAAATTTCTGTGTCCTCTGGTAGATTTTTTGGCGTCAACCCCGGAGCCGATCCAATGCGACTGAATCCTCACCGCCCAAATTTCAAAAATCTTAATGGGGCAATGAATATTTATTTCAGCACCCCAATGATATTCATATACCAAGCATATCATCTGGGGAAATATTTTGTTAGGTGAAAGGACTTGGTAGACGAAATAATGTTTTTCGATCCCTTCGGTGACATCATCTCCATATACGTCAAGGCCCTTGAATCCTTGTTTAAGACTGTTCGTGCACGCTTCCTCGGCGTTCGCTTTGGTCCGGTAGAATTTGAGCTGAAACGTCTTGCCACATCGACTTAGAATCAACATTAGAAAAAAATAGACCAGAAATCTTATTCCCGAAGAAAAGATATTAAATATTATTATAGTTGTAAGGGGAGAAAAAGTTATACTCGATTCCGATTTGGCGACACTATATGGCGTAGAGACCAGACGCTTAAACGGTCAAGTTCGTCGCAACATTGATAAATTTCCGGACGATTTTATGTTCCAATTAACCAAAGAAGAATTCGAAAACTTGAAATCGCAATTTGCGACATCAAGTTCCACTTGGGGCGGCCGACGTAAACTCCCATTAGTTTTTACTGAACACGGAGCCTTGCAAGCGGCAAATATTCTGAACTCATCCCAAGCGAACAAAATGAGTGTATTTAGCGTCAGGACTTTTATCAAGCTCCGTGAAATGGCGTTGAAAAATGAAAAATTATCAAGGAAATTCATTGAATTAGAAAAACGCGTAAGCGACCATGACGAAATTTTAATTGAATTAGTTCATGAAATAAGAAAACTTATCGATAGCCCCAAGCCAAAGGGAAAGAAACAATCGATTGGTTTTATAGAGCCGGTTAAACGAAAGAAAAAATCGTAGAACAACCGGCTTCACAAAAATTCGGGCCAAAAAGCGGCCCTCACTTATGAGCAGCCCGTTCGCTTCCAAAATATTGACATTAAAACATTTTGACGTTATAATGTTAAAAAACAATTTGGAGGTGAAAATATGGGGACACTGTCAAAACGCTCAACAATCTATCTAGATCCGGTATTACATAAAGCGTTACGCCTTAAAGCTATTGAAACATCACGGTCAATGTCTGAAATAATTAATGAAGCCTTGAAAGAAGCATTTGCCGAGGATGCTGAAGATCTTGCCGCATTTGACGAAAGGGCTGATGAGCCATTGATCAGTTATGAACAAATGATCAAGAGGCTTAAAAAAAATGGCCGCATATAAAATATTTTTCAAAAATTCGGTTTGGAAAGATTTTAAGCAGATACCGGATAAAGATTTAACAATAATACTCGCCTGTATTGAATCTCTCGGTGATAATCCTCGTCAGCCTGGGTGTAAAAAACTTAGCGGTCAGGAAAAATATCGTCTGCGATATGGCAATTATAGAATACTATATTCTATTCAAGATGACGAACTTACTATTTGGATTGTGAAAGTCGGTCACCGTAAAAGTGTGTATAGCTGAAGCGAACGATGAAATAGGTATGGTGTCCCCCGATTTCACCGATTTCATTTCTTCCCCCCGGGCAAACCCCACAGCCTCGCCCATAACCCGAAAAATATTAGCAATTATCCCCCAAAAGCGTTACTTTAGTATATAATGAATGGAACAAGTCCCATCAAAATCGAACGGATTAAGCTTTTTCTGGCACTTTCCCGCACGCCGCACGGCCTGCTGGATATGGCGACCCCGGCGTTTGCCGTCCTGATTTACCTGCAGGGCTTTCCCTCCTCGCGGATTATCCTGATCGGCCTTTTGACCGCGTTTGCCGGATACACGGCCGTATACGCATTTAACGATATCATCGACTACCGCTCGGACCGGAAACGATTCGGCCAGACCCAGCAAAAGACCGTCGGCTACCTGGACTCGATAATGGTAAGGCATCCCATGGCCCAGGGACTGCTATCGTTTAAGGAAGGCATCGTCTGGGCAATGGGCTGGTCAGCTGTCGCACTCGTGGGTGCCTACCTGTTGAACCCGGTTTGTGTTTTGATTTTTCTGGCTGGTGCGGGTCTGGAAACGGTTTACTGCCTGCTCTGGCGGGTCAGCCCCTTACGCGCCATTGTCAGCGGGTTTGTCAAAAACATGGGGGCGTTGGCGGCGATTTTTGCCGTTGATCCGCATCCAGACCCGATTTTTATGATTTTGCTGTTTCTGTGCCTGTTTTTCTGGGAAATCGGGGGTCAGAACATTCCGGCGGACTGGACCGATATTGAAGAGGACCGACGGTTTAAGGCCAAAACCATCCCCGTGCGGCTGGGCGAGGAGAAATCTGCCGCGCTGGCGCTCGGCTGCATAGGAATCGCGGTTTTCCTGGGCATGACCATTTTTTTGCTGAGCTATCCGAATTTTAAATATATTGCGGCCGGGCCGCTGGTGCTTGTGATCGGTTTTCTTTTGCTGCTGCAGCCGGCGTTCAAACTTTATCAGACAAAGCAGCGGGAAACCGCCATGGCGCTTTTCAACAAGTCCAGCTACTTCCCCTTTTGCATGCTTTGCACGACGCTGATATTTATTTTTTAGGATAAAATGGGTTTCTGGCCCACATGAACGGCGGCAATGCCGTTGGTCAGGCGTTTGTAGGAGACCGATACAAAGCCGATGGATTCAAGGATTTCTTTAAGCTCAAGAGCGGTGGCAAACATCCGGATGGTCTCTGAAAGACAGCTGTAGGACTGGCTGGAGCCGGCCAAAAGGCTGCCCAAAAGCGGCATGACATGGAAGGAATACCAGTCGTACAAAGATCGAAACAGCGGGTTCACCGGTTTTGAGAACTCCAAGCACATGATTTTGCCGCCCGGCTTTAACACCCGGTGCATTTCGGAAAAGCCTTTTTTCAGGTGGGTCAGGTTCCGTATGCCGAATCCCACCATGGCCGCGTCAAACCGGTTATCCGGTAACGATATGCGTTCCGCATCCCCCTGAACATAATGCAGGCGATGATGATAAGCCTTGTTCACCTCCCGGCTTCGGCCCGCTTCCATCATGGCCCGGTTCATGTCATAGATAAAAACACTGCCGGCAGCGCCGGTGCGCCTTGCGGCGTAAACCGCCAAATCCCCGGTGCCGCCGCATACATCAAGCACTTGGTGGCCGGGCTTTAGATCCAGCATGCGCACCGCGGTTCGTTTCCATGCGTAGTGGATGCCAAAGCTTAAAAGGGTATTCATAAAATCATATTTGGGCGCCACCCGGTTGAAATGCACCCGCACGGCTTTTTCCTTTTCCTCGCGGCGCATTTGTCTGAAACCAAAATGGGCGGTGCCGGAGGTTTCCACATATTCGTCAAACATTTTCTCCCGGCTGTCCCGGTCAAACCACCGGGGAATATGGAATAATTTCATTTACCCCCTGATCCTTTTCTTCCTTTTAAGATTAAGGCGGTTTTAAGTTGTGTCAGGAACTATTCGGTTTTTTCAAATGCATCATGTAATTCATAGGAACGAACCGCGTGAAGCAGGCCCGGCCCAAGAAGGGCAAGTACAGAAACCCCGTACAGTCATATATTGCCAGGCCGGTTTCATCGGCCCATTCGGCCATTTCCCGGGGCCGGATAAATTTCCGGTAGTGATGGGTCCCCTTTTCAACAATATGCAGAACATATTCGGCCACAAAAATAACCATTAACCTGGCCAGCCAGGTCCGGTTGATGGTGGATAAAAAAATACTGCCATTCGGCTTTACCAAGCGCTCACAGGCCCCAAGAATCGAGCGCGGATCAGGGACGTGCTCCAGAAGCTCCATGCAGGTAATAACGTCAAATCGCGCCGACGACTCGGCAGCGATGGATTCCACCGTCGCCTGACGGTACTCGATGGCAAGCCCTGAAACCTCCCGGTGCGCCCGGGCCGCGGAGAGCGCTGAATCGGCCAGATCGATCCCGGTCACCCGGCCGCCGCATTTTGCCAGCGCCTCGGAAAGGATGCCGCCGCCGCAGCCGACATCCAGGATCTCCCTGCCGTCCAGCCTGGTGCGCGCGGAAATATAGTTGAGGCGTAGCGGATTGATGTCATGAAGCGCTTTAAGACTGCCCTTTCGCTGCCACCAGTCCGCGGCATGATGCTCAAAATAATTGATTTCCCGGTCATCGATATTGGGTCTGGCAGGGGCCATCAGGAGATATCCATCCCCGCCGCTTCAAAAAGGGGACGAATATGGGCAAGAGAGGCGCGGCCGGCTGCTTCCGGGCCATTGGCATAGGGGTAAAGCTCAAGGGTGATATCCCCGGTATAGCCGAGCCGTTTCATGGTTTGAAACACCTCCGCCAAATCAATGGCCCCGTCCCCGGGAATCAAATGATGATGTATCCGGCTTTGCCCGATATCCTCCAGATGGACATGGCCAAGCCATTCGAAGAGTTCTTCCATGGCGTTCGCCGGGTTTTCTCCGGCACAAAAGAAATGGCCGATATCAAAATTAATGCCCACCTGCGGTGAGTGGACGCCCTTGATAAACTCTTTGAATTCAGCGGTCCGTTCGATCAACAGATCCGGCTCCGGCTCCACAAGAAGCTTTACGTCAAGCTCTTCAGCCAATGGAATCACTGTCTCCAGCCCCTGATGAAAAAGGGCCATGGCTTCTTTTCGCGGTCCTCCGGCCAGGGGGCCGCCAGGCGGAATCGAAATATTCCGGCACCCCAGGGTTTTGGCAATCTCTAAACATTGCCGGGTATGTTGAATGCGTACCTGGCGGCGGTCCGCTTCGGGTTCGATCCAGGAGGGCAGATAGGTGTCGCCTACGGCAAAAAGGGTGAAACTGTTCAGGTTAGTGACCTTAAGGTGATGGGCGTTAAGCATATTTTTAACTTCCGCGATGGATGCCTGATCGTAATCCGGCGGATACAGGTGCGGCCGGTCACACATGATCTCAACCCCGGCAAAACCCAGGGCGGCTATCCTCTCAAGGGATTCTGAAAGCCCATACTGGGTAAACGCATTAGTGCTGTAGCCGAATACCATTCAGGACTCCTTGGTCAACTAACTGTTACAGTGTTTTTCAAGTTCTTCAAGGGCCGCCAGTTGATCCTGAAAGCTTACAGCAGCACCACCGAGTGCCTTCTTGAAATAAAATGCCAGCTCCGGGACAAGCCCCGTGCACCCGGCCCTTTTTGCCGCGGCCATCCAACGGACCAGATCCAGGACCAAGGGAGCTGCCAGTATGGAGTCCCTGCCCTGGAGGTTTAACCGCAGGCTCATGGGCAGGCCGAAAATACCTTCAAAATCGACCACATCCCAGGCCTCCTTGGCATCCCCGCGGGGCGGGTAATAGTCGATGTGCACCTTGTGGGCGGATTTACCGTAATGCTTCATGCCCGGTGCATAGCCCAGCACATCCTCCAGAACATCGGTCTTGTTCTCAAGCTTGCACGCGGCATGTGCCGGGTCCATCAAATTTTCGCCGTCCGCATTGCCCAGGATGTTCAGGCTGTACCAGCCGTTGACGAACAGCGCCCGGGCCCGCAACGCAGCGGCCAGCAAGACTTTAAAATAGGTCTGGCCGGTTTTGCCGTCCCGGCCGGCAATGGGAACGCCGCATGCTTTCGCCCTATCCACAACCGCCGGAATCTCGACCGCATTGGGGCTGAAATTCACCACCGGCACCCCGGCCTCAATAGCAGCCAGCACATAGGCGATATCCGAAAGGACGGATCCCCCTGCCCCTTCGTAGATCGCATCAACGGTGGGGAACCGGGCCAAATCATGACAGACGCCGGCAGGCAGAAGGTTGACCAGAACCGGGGCAAAGCCGGGAAAAGCCGATGTAAAAGCATTTATATCCGCCTTTAATCGGTCAACCTTTGTCTTCAATGCGTCGCTGGATTTCGGCGCCTCTTTAACAGGTATCCGGTCAAGGCCATCCGCGTAAGGCGCCCACACCCCTTTTTCAAGAACAGCCTGATTCGAGAGCGCTTCCTTGAGCGAAATATCTGCTGTATCCCATCCGGCCAGCCGGAACGCGGCCGGACTGCCCATATATGAAAGCTTCCGGGCCGTCATCAGATAAGGCAGAATAAGTTCCGGATTCTCGCTTATCGCACAAACGGCTGTGGCAAGGGTCGATCCGATGGCCCCCTTGATCCCCGCCACCAACATCAATACGCCGTTATATTCAGAATCCGCCATCAGCTTTTCCCCTCCAGAAGCCTTACATAGACCTGTTATTACACATTTATAAAAAAATCAAACTCCGGCGGGGCTTCAAATCACAACTTCAAAGGTAAGCCCTGCGTTGGCTGTCAACCGTTGGATTAGCGTTTCGCCCATGGCGGTTGCTGGCGTCCAGAATCCGCCCTTCAAATCCTGCTTTGAAATGTCCTTGAACAGGCATACCGCGCTTTCACCCAGCATCTTGCGGGTGGAACCATAGCCGGGGTCCTGGTCGCCGGTCACATTGACGTCCAGACGATGCCCCGCCTCGTCCTTTCCGATCAACAGCAGTTTATAAAAACCCGCTTTCTGCTTTTCAGGTGACGGGCCTTCACCGGGTTTTGGCAGGATCGTTTTTTTCATGATGGCCCGGCTCGGGGCAAAGGCGCTGCCCACTAAAAACGCCCCCAATACGCCGGCAAGCGATGCCGCCCGGAAGCGGCCCTTAATCCCGTCACCCATCATCATGGCCTCGTCATATAAAAAATCCCTGCCCCAGGCATAGTTCATCAAAGCGTTTGACCGATGCACGATTCGCGTATTAACACCGGCCATTACAAAGGGAGCCAGCCAGCTTTCGGCATCCGGATCGTATTCAAATGTCGAGACATTGGGCTGTCGAAGGCCGGTCTGCATTCCTTTAGGGGCCAATGCATAGGGATTTTTGGCTATTTTCAGTACCTCCGGGTCCCGGCGGGCCTCTTCGATAAAATTCAGGATGCTCGCAACGGTGCCGCCGCTGGCGCCGCCGCGCATAATTTTAACCCGCAGCTTCACCCGATCCATCGGGCGTCCGAAACAACGCTTCGCCTCATTTTGAAGAAATAAAACCCCTAAATCCGATGGGATGGAGTCAAACCCGCAGGCATGGACAAGGCGGGCGCCGGATTTCTCCGCTTCTTCCTGATGCGCACTGATCATCCGATGCATCCATTGGGCCTCCCCGGACAGATCGCAATAGTCGGTGCCGTTGGCCGCGCATGCGGCCACGAGGTTATTCCCGAATTTGGCATACGGCCCGACGGTGGAAACAACCAGCCTGGCCTTTTTTACCATTGCCTCGAGAAACGGCCTGTCAAACGCATCGCCGACGATCAGCGGCAGGCGGTTATCGCCGTCTAGATCTTCATGTAGGGCCTCCAGTTCGGAGCGGCTGTTGCCGCCCAGGGCAAAACTGATCTCGCCGGTCTTCCCGTATCGCGGCCACAGGTATCCGGCCAGCAGACGGCCGATGAATCCGGTGGCCCCCCATAAAATAATATCCACCTCAGGTATCCGAGCATTATTGTCCGGGCCCATCATTCAATCCTTCCATAATAAATCGGGTCTATTTGATTTTAGCTAAAAAGCTGTTTTAAGATTAAATATAGGGATGAAATAGGCGGGTTGCAAAAATACAAAAGCCAAAAATGCCGCCGCAGCGGAATATTGAGCTTTTTACGAAGGTATCCCTAAAGCAAAGATCAGGCGTACTGCATAAGCCAGCAACAAACAGGCGCCAAGGCCTCCGCACCAGGCTGCCGCAAACCACAGCCATTGGCGCTGTTTTTCAGTAAGTTCCTTCATGGCAGCTTTCCCGGCCGACCTTGCCGCGGAAAATATAATAGACATAGCCCATATACCCCAAAATCACCGGCAGAAGAACAGCCGTGCCTGCCAGCATCAGCGACTGGGATGAAGGTGCGGCTGCCGCCTCACGGAAAGTAATTCCAAATGGCACAACATAGGGCCACATGCTGATGGCAATACCCAGATAGCCGGTTAAAAACAGCCCGAAGCTCAGGAAAAACGGGCGGCATTCCCGGCCGGCATGGAGATCACGCCAAATAGAAATCAAAAGAACAAGGCTGATCATCGGTATGGGCAGAAGGAAAAAAAAGTTGGGCAGGCTGAACCAAAGCTCCCGGATATCGGCATTCATGATCGGCATGCTGACGCTGACGATGGCCAGAAACAATGCCTGGTAGCAGAGCGCATAGGATGCGCTCTGCCGGGCCCATTGCTGGGTCTGGCCCTCGGTTTTCATGACCACCCAGGTAGCCCCCAACAGTGCATAGCCGAAAATGACCGCTACGCCGGTCATCAGGCTGTAGGCGTTCAACCAATCAAACGAGCCGCCGGCATAGCTGCGGCCGGAAACTTCAATCCCCTGGACAAAGGCGCCGACAATAATCCCCTGCATCAAGGCCGCCAAGAGTGAACCGAAATGAAAGGAATAGTCCCATACCTGTCTGAACCTTCCGGCCTTGAAGCGAAATTCAAATGCGATCCCCCGAAAAATCAGCCCTAACAGCATTAGAATCACCGGAATATAAAAGGCGGGCATAATAACCGCGTATGCCAAGGGAAAAGCCGCCAGCAATCCACCGCCGCCCAGAACCAGCCAAGTCTCGTTGCCGTCCCAGAATGGGGCGATGGACCGCATCATGCTGTCCCGGCACTGATCCGTAGGCGCAAAGGGAAATAGAATCCCAACGCCAAGGTCAAATCCGTCGAGCAGCACATAGAAAAATATGGCAACAGCGATTAATCCGTACCAAATGAGCGCCAGATCCAAAAATCCTTCAAAACTAAACATCCCGGCCTCCTTTTTCTGCCGCAACATGGCCACCGTAAGCATCCTCACCATTTTCAGGGCCTTTGTTGATTAGGTGCAAAATATAGTAACTGCCGGCACCGAACACGAACACATAAACCACGACAAACGCCGCCAGCGATAGGGCTACGGAAGTGCCGACCACCGGGGAAATCGCATCCTCGGTGCGGAGCAAGCCTTGCACCACCCATGGCTGTCGGCCAACTTCGGTGACAAACCAACCGGCCAGCACTGCGATAAATCCGGCCGGCGTCAGAGCCATGCACCAGTACTGGAACAAGCGGGTATCAAAGAGCCGGTTTCTTAAGTAAAGGATGATCGCCATCAGGCCGGTAGCGATCATCATCAGCCCGAGCCCCACCATGATGCGAAACGTCCAGAATACCATGGCTGCGGGGGGACGCTCGTCGGCCGGCCAAGCCTTCAAGCCCTTTACCTCGCCGTTGAAGTCGTGGGTGAGGATCAGGCTGGATAGCTTTGGTATCTCCACTGCGTAGCGGGTATCCTCGGCCTCTTGGTCAGGCCACCCGAAAAGGAGCAGCGGGGCGCCGGTAGTGGTCTCCCATAGCCCCTCCATGGCCGACACCTTTGCGGGCTGATGCTCCAACGTATTCAACCCGTGCATATCACCAAACAAAAGCTGCATGGGGGCGACGAAAATTGCCATGATCATGGCCATGCCCAGCATCACCCGGGCATGGGGGATATGGCGCCCCCGCCACAAATAAAAGGCGCCGATGCCGGCCACGGTGAACGCCGTGGTCAGATAGGCCGCAACGACCATATGTACGAAACGATAGGGAAAAGAAGGATTGAAAATGATTTCCAGCCAATTCGTCGGATAGATCAACCCGTTCTCGCCCACACGGAAACCGCCGGGTGTATGCATCCAGGAGTTGGCCGAAAGGATCCAGAACGCAGATATCAGAGTTCCCAAAGCCACCAGCACGGTAGCCGTGAAATGCAGCCGGCGGCCCACCCGATTCCATCCGGCCAGCATAACCCCTAAAAACGAAGCCTCCAGGAAAAACGCGGTAATCACCTCGTAGCCCAGAAGCGGGCCTAAAATATTTCCACCGGCATCCGATAAAATCGACCAGTTGGTGCCGAACTGGAAGGAAAGCACTACGCCGGAGACAACCCCCATGCCGAAGGTGACGGCAAAAATCTTGACCCACATCTGATAGACATCGGCATAGACCTGATTACCGGTTCTCAGCCATCGCCACTCAAGTACCGCCAGCCAGCTGGCCAGGCCGATGGTAAAGGCGGGGAAGATAATATGAAATGAAACGGTAAAGGCGAATTGGATGCGCGCCAATAGGACGGGATCCAGATTTTCCAACATGATCGACCCCTCGGGTGTCTAAGGTTAATGGCATTGAACCGACACTAACTAAATATAAAAACAAAAACCCCTCGTGCAAAAAATCGAAAAAGAATAACTCTCCCGGCGAAAGTTAACGGTATAAGGTTTAGGGTTTAGGGTTTAGGGTTTAGGGTATAAGGTTTAGGGTATAAGGTTTAGGGTTTAGGGTATAAGGTTTCAGTGTTCAGGTTTGAGGGGCTTCTTTTTTCGAATGCCCCGTTGTTTTGAATTTTGGTCATTGGAATTTGGGTATTGTTTGTTTTTTGAGATTTGAGATTTCGATTCTCCCTCAGTGCCTTTAACCTATCGCAAAAACACGATCTATGTAGCGGAAGGCTTTAGCCTTCCATTGGACGGATTTTCTCGAATCGGCCGCTTCTGCAAATGGCGGGCTAAAGCCCGCCGCTACATCGCATTTGCCATTAACGCTTGTGCAGTAAAGCCCCCTCTGGCTTAGTTTTAATCATTCCCCGACCGTTTTGAATTTATCCTTCGTGGCCCCGCAGATCGGACATTTCTCGGGCAGCTTGTTGCTGGTCACATAGCCGCAGACCTGACATACGTAATAGGCTTTTGTCTCGTCCCGGATCACATGATAAATGGCGCGTTCATATAGTTTAGCGTGATATGACTCCGCGTCTCTGGCCTGGCTGAATGTCAATGCGGCCGCCTGCTCCCCCTCCATTTCCGCGTCTTTGATAAAATTGGGGTATTCGTTTTCGCTGATGGATTTTTCGCGCTTAAATGAGTTCCGCAGATTCGTATCCGTATCCTTTACAATAATATCCTTGGCCAGATTCATGTGCCGGGTCGCATGCACCCGCTCCGCCTCGGCAATGGCCCGAAAAAGCAGGGCAATCTGCGGCACCTCCTCTTCCTCGGCCTTTTCCGCATAGGCCAAAAGTCTGAAATATGCCTTGGCCTCTCCGATAAATGCCGTATAAACATTCGCCTTTGTCTTCTCCTTCATAAAAAAGCCCTCATTTCTCAACAACGTTTGAACAATTTTAATACCTATCTGTAATAAAGCCGGTCTTCCATTCGCATGAATCCGCGCACCGCCTGGGCGATGCCCAGGCTGACCAGATCCGGCGGCCATGAAAAAGCCTTCCGGCCGACGAAAAACATCTCCGTCCGCTCGGTCTGCCGTCCGGTGATCAGTTCGGCGATGGCGCGGCCGTTCGTGGTGGTCATGGAAACCCCGTGCCCGATACAGCCCATGGAGAAAACAGCCTTTCTGGCTTTGCCCAGATACCCGATAACCGGCGCCATGTCCATGGTGACCGAGACCGGGCCGCCCCACTGGTGGGTAAACCGTATGCCTTCGAGCTGGGGGAAGACCTCGGTTACGTGCCGCTTCAGATGGGCGAAGGTCTTCTCATTCAAGTCCTTGTCCAGGTCGGTACGAAAACCGATAGACACGTCCCCGCCGCCCATCGCTATCCGGTTGTCCTTCGTGAGCCGGTAGTAATGGATCAGGTCCCGGGCATCTTCGATGCCGGCCCGGTTTTTCCAGCCGATCTCCTCATACTGCTCCGAAGTTAAGGGTTCGGACAGGACGATATGCGTAAAAGCCGGGTACTGAAGTTTTTTAAGCTCCGGAAACAGGACGGAATAGGCATTGGTGGCCAGAACCAGATAATCGCTGTGGACTTCCCCCTTCTCCGTCTTAACCACAAATCCGGATCCGCCTTTTCGGGCAAAGCGTTTCACCGGCGAGTTCTCATGGATGATCACCCCCTGATTCTCCGCCAGGTCTTTCAAGCCGCGAGCCAGCTTGGCGGGGTTTAAAATCCCGCAGCGGGGTTCGAACCAGCCCAGCCGATAAAAATCGGTATTGAACTCCTGGGCCAGGCGGTCCCGGTCCCAGCGCTCCACATCGCCAAGCCCCCAGCGTTCCATGATTTCGAAATCATGTTCCACGCGCTTGACCTGGCCGGGGCTGGTACCCACCAACAGGTAGCCGGTTCGTTCGTAGTCGCAATCGATATTGTTTTGGGTAATCACGTCGTGCAAGTAATCCACCGCATTTTCCATGTATAAATGGGCGGCTTTGGCCTTTTCATCGTCAAAACGGAACTTTGTGATCCCCTTGGTCAGGCCGAACAGGGTCATTGAGAACCCGCCGTTCCGGCCCGATGCGCCGTATCCGCAGATATCGGATTCAATCAGGCGGACATCCATTTCCGGCTGCAACTGCTTAAGGTGATAGCCTGTGGAAAGGCCGGTATAGCCCCCGCCGATGATGGTGACATCGGCTTTTTCCTGTGTATTTAGGGGCGGATTGGGGTTAATAGTTTCCGGCAGGGTTTCCAGCCACCAGCTTTTTTCACGATAATCACTCATGATTCACCTCGCTATAATTCTTCTATCCCTCTTTCTTTTTATTAGGAACAATCCTTCCGACCGTCAAGGAATAACTCCGTCTTGACACGGTCTTTGAATGTTCCTACATATTAATCTATGGCACAGGAAAACGATATCGTTTTAATTTATTTTGAAGACCAGCCGGCCAGCTTTGCCCGCATTGAGTCCATTGCGCCGGATGCCAAAAAAGACTGGTATCATGTAAAGCTCCTGCTTCTCCAGATCCCCCTGCAAACAGTAACCTGGATCCTCCGGGATGTCTATATCAACGGAGAGGAGTTCACCATGGGCGGCAATCGAATAAGGCTGGAAAAGGTTGTAGCCCCTCCCGAGGCGGAACCTGATATGGAGAATAAGGAAAGTAAAGAGGAACAGACGGAAAAGGAGCCGAAAACCGGCGAAGGCGAAACAACCAAAGATGCCAAGGTCGTATCCCTCTGGAACCACGACAAGAAAAAATAAGCGACATGCCGAGCCAAACCCCGCCCAAGCAGATTATCATTTCCGCCTCCCGCCGAACCGATATCCCGGCGTTTTACATGGACTGGTTCATGCAGGGAATTCATGACGGTTTTTTTGATGTCACCAACCCGTTCAACCATCATGTATCAAGGGTTCACGCCACCCCTGAAAATGTCCATACCATTGTCTTCTGGTCCAAGGATTTCCGCCGCTTTCTGAAACATGGGTATGGGGAGAAACTTCAGGCCATGGGGTATCACCTGTTCTTCAACTTCACCGTAAACTCCGAATCAGCATGGCTTGAACCGAACATCCCGCCGCTTAAAGCGCGTTTTACAACGCTCTGCGGGCTTTGCGAGCGGTTTGGCCCTGAATGCATCAACTGGCGGTTTGATCCCCTATGCTTTTTCCGTCTGCCGAATGGGGAGGATGTTGACAACCTGTCGGATTTCCAACAAATCTCGGAATATATGGGGAAACTGGGCATCCGCCGATGCATCACGAGCTTCATGGACCATTATCCGAAAATCAAGAAACGGATCCTGGCGATCCCGGGGTTCGCCTTCCACGATCCCCCCTTGGAAAAAAAAGTCGCGGTGCTAAAATGGATGGAGGCGTTGCTGGAACCGCATGGCATCGCCCTTTTCACCTGCTGCGAAAAGGACGTGCTGGCCGCCCTTCCCTCAGATTCCGGCATCCGGGCCAGCGAATGCATATCCGGCAGGCTTTTAATGGATCTATTCGGCGGCAATATCTCTCTGCGAAAGGACAGCGGCCAACGGGTCAAACAGGGGTGCGGCTGCAACATATCATCGGATATCGGCTCCTATCATCGCCAGCCATGCCGTCACAACTGCCTGTTCTGCTATGCCAACCCCTCGTCAAAAATATCCCAACCGGATGAAAGCCGGCGCTTCGCATGCAAATCGGCGATGTCAAGCTCCCCAACCAGCTGATCCTGGCCCCCATGGCCGGCATCACCCATATGCCCTTCCGGATTCTGGCGCGGGAGGCCGGCTGCGGCTTGGTCTGCAGCGAAATGATCAGTTCAAACGGGCTGCATTACGGCTCCGAGGAAACCTGCGAAATGTTGGTCATGGATTCCGGGGAAAAACCGATTGCCGTGCAGCTGTTCGGCCAGCACCCGGAAATAATGGCTGAGGCGGCGGCCATGGTTGAAGGTATGGGCGCGGATATTATTGACGTCAACTTCGGATGCGCGGTTAAAAAAGTCGTCAGAACAGGGGCGGGGGCGGCGCTGATGAGGGATCCGGAACGGGCGGAGCGAATACTTACCGCCATGCGAAAAGCCATCCGCATCCCCTTGACGATCAAAATGCGGACCGGCTGGGATGCCTCGGGAAAACAGGCGCTGAAACTCTCCCGCATTGCCGAAGGCTGCGGCGTGGATGCGGTTGCGATTCACGCCCGAACCGCCGGTCAAGGGTTTAAAGGATGGGCGGACTGGCAGCTGATTAAAACCATTAAAGCAGCCGTTTCCATTCCGGTCATCGGCAACGGGGATATTAAGCGGCCCTCAGATGTCTTGAAGATGCTTGAGTCGACGCATTGTGACGGCGTTATGATCGGCCGGGCGGCCATCGGCAACCCCGGATTTTTTACCCAGGCCCTGGCGGCCATCAACCATGAACCGATACCGCGCGTCGACCCCATGGAACGGTTTAACCTGATGCACCCGTACATGGATCAAATGATCGCGCTTTTCGGCGAAAAAAAAGCCTGCCGGATGCTTCGAAGCCGGCTTGGCTGGTTTTCCAGGGGCCTGCCGGCCAGCTCTGTTTTCCGGCGGGCCATTACCCGGATAAAAAGCCGAAAAGAGGCTGAAGCATTAATAAACACCTACAGGAACCGTTTAGCTGCTGCCCGGCAAAATTCGGCATAAATCCTATTGTTCCGGTGCCGCCAGCTTCAGCGAATACATCACCATCATCTGGTTCCGGTCCTCCATCTGCAGGCATGCCTCCAAGCCGCCGGCATCAATGTTGACGTTTATGGCCTCCTTGGTCATGCGCAGGCCCAGCGGCGTTTTGCTGGCCATAGTTTGCGCAAGCTCCCGGGCGGTTTCGAGCATTTTATCCCTGGGTACCAGGCGGCTGCCAAACCCCAGCTGCATGGCCTCTTCCGCACTCATCCAGTTGCCGGTGAGCAAGAATTCGTTCGCCCGGCCGGAGCCGATCAGCCGGGGCAGAAAATAGCTTGACGCCATATCCGCGCCGCCCAGACCAATATTGATATATGCGGCATTGAAGCGGGCGTCCTCCGCAAGTATGCGAATGTCCGAGGCCATGGCCAGCGAGAATCCGAAACCGGATGCCGCCCCGTGGATGCAAGAGATGATGGGCTGCGGCGCCATCCGCATGGCAAGCAGAAGCCGCGCCATCTGGGCTTGGCCGTTATAAGCCTCAACCGGCGGCTGTTTGAACATTTCCGGACCATAGGTCTGCATGTCCAAGCCGGCACAAAATCCCTTGGCTTCGCCGCCGTCAAGTATAATCACCCGAACGCTCTCATCATACCGTCGATCCCGCCAAAACTGCTCAAACTCCTCGATGGTCTGGCGGTCAAACGCATTATAGTTTTTCGGCCGGTTCAGCGTCAAATACCCGATGTGATCTTTGGTTTGATAAATCAGATTCTCCATTGTAAGCTCCTTGTTAAAATAAAATTCTTTTCAAAAATGCTATTTGGTTAGGTTGACAATTATCAGGTATTTAGTTAAATCACGACAGATTCTAAGTAACTTAACGGTTTAAGGTTTAGGGTATAAGATATAAGGTTAAAGAAATCAAAATCTTAGCCATATAGGGCGGATAAACAAAGCGCATTCGTCAATTCCTTATCGGTTTATCGAAATTTGCATAATCAATGTAGCGGAAGGCTTTAGCCTTCCATTGGACGCGTTTTGCTGCGGCGACCGCCCCTGCAAATGGCGGGCTAAAGCCCGCCGCTACATCGCATTTACCATTTATGGCTATGTTGTGCAGCCCTCCTCTATTTTAAACGGTCGCAGCAGTATAAATAACTTTTAATCAACCCGAGAAAGGATCTTATCCATGACCGAAAGGGACGAACTCATTGAACTGATCCGGCAGCGGTCGTTTCAATATTCCAAAGAGCCTGTATTTACCTTGACGTCAGGCCAAAAAAGCAACTTCTACTTCAATCTGAAAGGCGTGACCTATCACCCGGCCGGCATCGTCCTCATCGGCACATTGATGTATGATAAAATCCAGGAACTCCGATTAGCCCCGAAAGGCATCGGTGGATTAACCATGGGCGCGGATCCGATCGCTATTTCCGTAGCCTACACCTCACAGCTTCGCGGCCGTCCGATTGATGCGTTCTCCGTCCGAAAAGAACCCAAAGCCCACGGCCTCAGGCTGCCCATCGAGGGCAACATGGAACCCGGCGATCCGGTCATCGTGATTGAGGACGTCGTAACCACCGGTGGATCGACCATCAAAGCCATCAACGCGATCAGGGACTACGGCCTGGAGATCCTGAGCGTTATCGCCCTATTGGATCGATGCGAACAAAACGGCCGGGAAAACATTGAGGCCTGCGGGGTCAAAATGCACGCTCTATTAACCACCCATGATTTTATCAATGAATAGGCCCATCAGATCCCGCCGCCTTCAATGACGCGATTGGCGGCCTTTTCAAGAAATCCCACGGCAAAGCCCAACTGAATGAAGCGCTTATCCTTTGTCTGGCCGTGATAATACCTGTAATAAATCTGCTGGGCAATGCCGGCCAACCGGAAAAGCCCGAAGCAGTAGTAAAAATTGAAACCGCCGATATCAATCCCTGATTTTTCGGCATACCGTTCGACGAGCTCCCGCCGGGTCATCATCCCGTCATATGTGGTCGGCAGCATCCGCATCAGCTTCATCTCCTCCGGATCATCCCGGTTGATCCAGTAGGCCAGCGAGGCCCCCAGGTCCATCAACGGGTCCCCAAGGGTGGCCATCTCCCAGTCCAGGATGCCGATAATCTCAAGGGGGTTTTCCGGGTTTAAGACAAGGTTGTCAAACTTGTAGTCATTGTGGATAATCGCGGGCTGCTCGAAATCTTTCGGCTGATTGGCGGCCAGCCATTCCATCACCGGCTCAAAATCCGGCACGTCCGGAGTGCGCGCGTCCCGATACCGTTTGCTCCAACCCTCCACCTGACGGCGGACATAGCCCTGGGGCTTGCCAAAATCCGACAGGCCGACGGCTTCATAGTCCAATGAATGAAGCCGAACGTGGAGGTCGATCGTATTTTCACAAAGCCGGCGGGCATCCTGGGCTGATAGTGAGAGATCCGCCGGCAGGTCTTTACGCAAAATAATTCCCCGAATCCGTTCCATAACATAGAACGGACATCCCATGATGCGTTCATCCTCCGTATACACCAAAGGCCTTGGGCAGTAGGGAAAAACCGGATACAATGCGTTTAAAATCTTGTATTCACGGCCCATATCATGGGCCGTCTTGGCCTTTCGGCCAAAAGGCGGCCGCCGGAGCACCATCTCACGATCGCCCACCCGGATAAAATACGTCAGGTTGGAAAATCCGCTGGGAAACTGTTTGATCTCAAGAGAACCGGAAAGCCCTTCAATGGACTTTTTTAAAAATTTCTCCACCGCCTCTTGATCAAGTTCCTCCCCCTCGCGAATTTCGGTCGGCTTATCGGCCACAGTCATTGGGAACTCCTTGATTGGTTGTCCATCACGATTGATTCGATGACAAAAATAACAAAATCCGCATATTCATCCACGGAAATACGGCGTCTGCTGTATTTCCAGCGTTTAACATACCAATCCTGCAGCATGGCCTTGATCACTGTGGCTGTCAGGACCGGATTGTCCAGCTCAAAAACCGACTGCTCGAGCCCCTCCGTCAAAATATCAATAAACATCTGCTCAGTGGCGAGTTCGCCTTCGATTGACTTTTTCTGCTGGGCTTTATCCAGATTCTTGGTTTCCATAAATGAAAAATAAAACCAGGGCTGCATGACTTCAGTCAGATACAGGTGGGCCCGGATGGCGATCCGCAGTTTTTGATCTACCTTGGAAACCGCCTCAATATGTTGACTAAGGACCCTGCGGGTCAGGCGATGGCCCTGGTTCTGAATCATCTCGAGCAGCTCCTCCTTGCTGGTAAAATAGGAATACAGCGCCCCCATGCTCAATCCGGATGCCCGGCTCAAATCCCTCAGGCTCATGGTCTGGAAGCCCTTTTCATTGGACAGCCTCAGGGTCGTATTAAATATATTGGCTAGATTTCTGACCGCCACGGCTTCCTTCTTGGTCTTTATTGAGGCCTGATTCTCATAAAAAATCTCCCGGCAGATGTCCTCCATCGAAATCAACGCCATCTGCCTGAATTCACTAAACCTCATGGGCTGAAGGGTTTCTGTCGCCGTCTGCATGATTTGACCCGATTATCCGTTTTCCGAAGGATATTCCCTTAAAATCCGTCTGGCCAAAGACACCTTGTGGACCTCGTCCGCGCCGTCATATATGCGGGCGGCGCGCTCATGGCGATAGAAAAAGGCCAATATCGTGTCATCGGTCATGCCAAGGCCGCCGTGCACCTGCAGCGCCCGGTCCACGACACGCTGCATGGTATTGGCCACCACGAACTTGATCATGGAAATATCATGGCGGGCGGCCTTGGCGCCTTCGTTATCTATTTTCCAAGCCGCATGCAGGGTCATCAGGCGGGCCGCCTGGATCTCGGCGGCGCTTTCGGCGATCCAGGCCTGGATGATCTGCCTGGACGCCAGCGGCTTACCGTCCTTGGTGATCCGCCGGCTGTTGGCCCGGCGGCACATCAATTCAAACGCCCGCTGACAGATACCGAGCCACCGCATGCAGTGATGAATCCGCCCCGGCCCCAGCCGCTCCTGGGCGATCACAAATCCGTGGCCTTCCTGGCCCAGAAGATTTTCCTGCGGCACCCGGCAGGACTGGAACAGGATTTCGCCGTGGCTGAAATAGTCCTCCCCCTCATGGCCCATTACCGGAATATTTCTTACCAGGTTAAAACCCGGCGTATCCGTCGGCACAATAATCATGCTGGCCTGCAAGTAATCCGGGGCTTCCGGGTTTGTCACCGCCATCGTGATGGCGAATTCAGAGCCGTCTGCCGCAGTGGTATACCACTTATGACCGTTAATCACATAGTCGTCACCATCCTTTTCCGCCGTAGTTTCAAGCAGCACCGGGTTGGACCCCGGCATGTCGACCTCGGTCATGGCGAAACAGCTCCGGATTTTTCCCTGAACCAAAGGATAGAGGTATTTTTCCCGCTGCGCCTCTGTGGCGTGCATGTGCAGGATTTCCACATTACCCGCATCCGGCGCCTGGCACCAGAACACATAGTGTCCCAGGGGCGTACGACCCAAGGCTTCGGATAAAAGCCCGTGCTCCAGCAGCGAGAGCCCAAGCCCGCCGCAATCCGTCGGGAAATTTGGCGCCCATAGCTCCATCTGCCGGACTTTTTCCTGTTTTTCCCGGACCACCGGCAGCATCTCGCGGAATCCCTTGGTGCTGAATTCAGGCTCCAGCGGAATAAGTTCCCGTTCAATAAACTCATTGACCATCTCAAGGATGGTCTTCATTTTGTCGGATACTGAAAAATCCATGCGGATCCCTTTCTTTTTTCATAGATTTGGTCCATCTATAAAACTTATTATCCGCATCTGACAGAGCTGTCAATAAAAAAAACGAGCGAGCGCTCTATTTTTTGTTGACGATAACACTTTAATATTTTATTAAATAAGAAGCTCTCCCTATAAAAGAAAAAAATGGAGGGATGAATGAACATTCTGGTATGCGTAAAAGCAGTCCCCGATTTTGACCAGATAGCGCCTTCCGGCAGCCTATCCGCCAATGGTTTTGATCCCTTGAAAATGGTGGATGAGGGTACCGAACTTCACATGAACCGCTTTGATGAACCGGCGGTCGAGGAGGCGGTTTTAATCAAGGAGGCATGTTCTGAAACAACCGTTGATATCATCTCCATGGGACCGGAAGCGGCGCAGAAAGCGATCAGGCGAGCCATCGGCATGGGCGCTGACAACGGAATTCATATTCAATCAACCTATGAGCAGGCTTGCGATGCCATGCAAACCGCCCGTGCCATATCAAAAATCGCCGATCGCAAATCCTATGACCTTATTTTTACCGGGGTCATGTCGGAAGACATGATGCAGTTCCAGGTCGGACCCATGCTTGCGAAATACCTGAATATCCCGTGGGCAACGGCTGTCATCCGGACGAACCTTGATCATGAAAAATCCTTGATATCAATTGCACAGGAGCTCGAAGGCGGAGAAAAAGCCTTGCTGGAGCTGGATTTGCCCGCGCTTGTCACTATCCAGACCGGGATCAACATTCCCCGCTATCCGAGCCTTTCCAATATGCTGCGGGCCAATAAAAACGGCATGGAAATTCTTTCCGCAGATTTCATGGCCCCGAAAGATCAAAAATACAGGATTTGTGGATACGCCCCGCCCGACAAAAAACGGGACGGATTGATCATCGAGGGGACTCCCCGGGAGAAGGCTGAAAAATTGATCCGGATGCTTCAGCAGAAGTCGCTGTTATCCTAAGGTTGAGCCACATTTTCCTGGGCATCATAGAAAACCACTTGATTCCTTCCATTGTTTTTTGCCTGATACAATGCCTTGTCCGCCTTTTCCAGAAGATTATCCCGATTCTCCGTCAATCGAGGCACACATGTGGAAATGCCCAAGCTTATGGTGGTTTTTATCTGATGGTTGTAATAAAAAAGAGTCAATTTTTCGACTTCTAAACGAACCCTTTCAGCCAACTCAATAGCCTCATTGCTATCATGGTTTAATAGAAGTATGACAAACTCTTCGCCCCCGTATCTGGCGATAAAATCCGTGTCCCTCTGAAATATGCCGAACAGCACCTGCGCGATTTTTCTTAAATAAGCATCCCCCGAGAGATGACCATAGGTATCATTAACCGGTTTGAAATGATCAATGTCACAAATAATAACAGTAAGCGGAACAGCGTGTCGTGCAGCCATCTTCCACCGAACATTGAAAATTTCATCAAAATAGCGCCGGTTGTACAGGCCGGTTAGCACATCGATCCGGCTTATTTTTTCTATCTCTTCGGATTTCAGCTTGAGCAGATGCTCATTTTCCAAGGCATCCCAATATTCCCGGTTTCCCCTGAAGGCCACCAGGATCATATAGGCGGCAAACAAAAAAGCCAAAAAAACAATAATGAGATGGATCTGCAAATAAAGCATTATAAGGGCCGCCGGCATCAGCATGATCAGGTTATAAATAACAGAAGTGCGCCGGGACGGCATAAAGGAAACAACGCCACCGGAATCAAGCCCTACCGTACTTGCCAGCATAATCATCTTGGAGGAGAGATCCTCAGGCTGAACCATAAAATACGCAAAGCCTATGCCCCAGGTTAATGCGGTGGCATACACGCTGGCAAAGAACACGCCGCAGTTTAGTTTTTCATTTATTTTATCAAATTTATCATACAGATGGTACTGAACGAGCCGGAAACAGGCGATGAAAATCATTATCGAAAGAAACACGATGGAAAAAATCAAATGCCGCGCATAAAATTTGTCCACGGAAAGGACTGCAATGGTAACCGCCACATAAAAATACATCCCGATTGTGGAGCGTGTTTTAAGATCATCAATCACCCGCCGGTTTAACCGGTGCCGCTCAAATGTCATTCATCCCCCGTCTAACGATCTAAAAAGTTGAAAAAAAAATCCTCATCATATTTCTGATCTCCAGAATCAAAATGAAACCCCTTTTCCCGAAACAACTTAAGGCAGGTATCCACGACTATGGGATCATATAACCGGCCCCGGTTTACGGAAATCTCCTTCAGGGCCACCTCCAGACCCAATGATTCGCGATAGGGCCGGTGAAACATCATGGATTCAATGACATCAGCTACGGCCACGATCCGGGATTCAATTTTTTACGAGACTGTCAAAATTGGGATTTGATTTTTGGAATTTGTTTGTAATTTGAGTATTGTAATTTGGAATTTAACCATTAACCGTGAACCTTAAACCGTGAACCTTATACCTTAAACCTTACACCCTAAACCTTATACCTTATACCATGAAGTTAATTAGAAGTCTATCTCTCCTGCCTGTAAACCGCTTCCACCTTGGCGGTAATTCCGCCGCGGGCAGTAAACTCTCCGGTTATCGTCATTTGCTTAGGCTCGAGGGCGCCGGCCAGATCATCTAAAATGCGATTCACGATATTTTCATAAAAGATCCCGACATTCCGGTATTGAAGCAGATAATACTTCAGTGATTTGAGTTCCACGATAGACTTGTCCGGCACATAGACGATGGTAATGGTTCCCATATCCGGCAGACCGGTCATGGGGCATACGGACGTAAATTCCGGATGCCGGATGGTGACATCAATATCTCGGCTTTCCCGGTAATTATATTCCATTATATTCAAAACATCCGTCTGGATCGTATCCGGCGGCTGGATGTCGTAAGGCAACCGGTATTTGTCTTGATCGGCCATTTTTCTTGCTTTATTCTTCCCTGGATTTATCTAAAGCATGCCTTTTTGGATTCATTATTGATATCTGTTTAAGACTCCATTATATTTGTTATTCATGTAATTGAAATCAAGCGCGTTGTCAAACAGTTGCGACAGGGCCAGGGATTTTAAAGCGATACACGAGAACCGCGACGACCCCGGAGTTAACCAGTTATGTCCTATTTGCCGCGTTCCGGCCCCATGCTTGTCGATCTCTATGAATTGACCATGGCGGCAGGCTATTTTGACCACCATATTACCGACGATGCCGTATTTTCGCTTTTTATCCGCGACTACCCGGCGGACCGGAGTTACTTTATAGCAGCGGGCCTTGCCGATGTTTTGGCCGAACTCAAAGATTATACCTTTTCAGACAGTGACCTCAACTATCTCAAACGCACCGGATTTTTTACCGATCCGTTCCTCGATGGTTTAAAAGACTTCCGTTTTACCGGAACCGTCCGGGCCATGCCGGAGGGCACGGTTTTTTTTAAGGATGAGCCCGTGCTTGAAATCTCCGCTCCCCTGATCCAGGCCCAGCTGCTGGAAACAATTCTTTTAAATACTATCGGATTTCAAAGCGTTATCGCCACGAAAGCGGCCCGATGCCTGCATGCCGCAGGCGGTCGCGGGCTGATTGATTTCTCCGCCCGCCGGACCCAGGGCGGGGACGCCTCCCTGAAAGTGGCCAGGAGTTCCTACCTTGCCGGATTTTCCAGCACCAGCAACGTCCTTGCCGGAAAGCTCTATGGCATCCCGGTATCCGGAACCATGGCCCATTCCTTTGTGACCGCTTTTGATACTGAAATCGAAGCTTTCAGGGCGTTTGCCAAAACCTACCCGGAAAATTCCGTGCTTTTGATCGACACCTATGATACTATTAAAGGTGCTGAAAACGCAGTCAAAGTTGCCGGAGAGATGGCACAAAAAGGCCAGAAGCTGATCGGCGTTCGCTTGGACAGCGGGGATATGGTGGACTTGAGCCGCCGGGTACGCCGGATTCTGGACGACGCAGGACTAAAAGACGTCAAAATATTTGCCTCCAGCGGATTTGACGAGCATAAAATCTCCCAGGTCATCGAAGACGGGGCACAAATTGACGCCTTTGGCGTGGGCACCAAAATGGGGGTTTCCGCAGATGCCCCGTATTTTGATATTGTTTATAAAATGGTGCATTTCAAAGACCGGGATATCAGAAAATTAAGCCCCGGCAAGGTCAACCTGGCGGGGGAGAAGCAGGTATTCCGCAAAACCGATGAAAATGGCAACTACACGGAGGATATCATCGGATTAAAAAATGAAACTCCGTCGGCAAGCGCCCGCCCGCTTCTGGAAACCGTAATGGAAAACGGCAAGCGAACGGTTTCCGAACCGAGCCTGGATGACATCAAAAAAACCGTCAGGGAAAGTTTATCCAAGCTGGATAAGCCGTATAAAGCTTTAAAGGCGGCCAAAGCGTTTCCGGTTACCCTAAGTGACCGGCTGCGCCGGGTTCAGGATGCATAGGTTCATAAGCTGAATTTATATTGCAATAGATTAAAAACCATATTTTTTAAAAGGCCCATCGTATGAAAAAATTAATTGTTTGTATTTTTCTTGTGCTGGTTTGGAGCCCTGTTGTCTATGGGTTTTCAGGTTCTGGGTCAGGCACGGAAGCCGACCCGTATGAGGTGGCAAGTGCAGACCTGCTGAATGAAGTTCGGAACGATCTGACCGCCTACTACATTCAGACCGATCATATTAAATTGGACGGTTACTCTAACTGGACCCCCATTGCCGGCGGCGGCGCTGGCACCCTGTTTGCCGGCTCCTATAATGGCGACGGGTATAAAATTGAAAATCTGACGATAGACCGGCCGGATACGAAAAATGTGGGGTTGTTCGGCCATGTCGACAAAGGCGCTGTCATCCGAAATGTCCGCCTGGAAACAGTTGATGTCAAGGGGGCCAGGGGGACCGGCAGCCTTATCGGACGGGTTACGGGCAATACAGACACCCTGATCGAACGATGCTATGCCATTAGCGGCACCGTTGTCGGCGACGGGGCCACCGGCGGTCTTGTGGGATCCCACAATAGCGATCAAGAAACCCCCGGCGGCACCGACAATCCGATCATATCCCAATGTTATGCGGATATTGATGTGTCTTTTTCAGGCAAAGCAGGCGCTGGCAAGGACAAATTCGGCGGTCTTGCCGGGTGCTCCCAAAAAGGAACAATTATGGACTCCTATGCCCGGGGATCAGTGACCGTAAATGATGCCGACGCCTTTCGCATCGGCGGTCTGGCTGGATGCATCCTTTTACGGGGGGAAATTATTCGGAGCTATTCCACTGGCGAGGTCACTTCATCAGGGGATAATGTCGGCGGACTTGTCGGCAATGTTACCGCCTCCGGCGGCGGTGGCGGCGGTAATGTCGGGGTGGTCACCGACTCCTACTGGGACACTCAGACCTCCGGACTCACTACCAGCGCGGGCGGCACCGGAAAAACAACCACCGAGATGAAAACGCAGGCCACATTTACAGATTGGGATTTTAATACCATATGGGCCATTGATTCCACGCAAAACGATAGATATCCATATCTGCTATGGGAGGACTATGTCCAGCCGGATTCAGGGGATCCACCCGAACCGCCGGAGCCGCCGGCTGTTCCCAAAAGCCCGCGGGCCATTCACTTGGACGGGATCATCGACCGGATTCATGTCGAACATGCTGGCACGCTGGATGCCAGCACCTATACCGCGCTCACCGTAGAAGCCTGGGTGAAAAAAGACTCGGACCAGACCGATGAGATTGCCGTTGTTTACAAAGACAGGGCCTACGGCCTTTATCTGAAAAGCGGAAACGAACCCGCATTCACGATTTACGAAAACAGCACCACCCAGCAGACGGCGTCATCGGGATTGGCGCTGGAGACAGATCGTTGGTATCATCTGGCCGGCACCTTTGATGGGACTGATATTCGCATATACATAGACGGGCATTTACATGATACCTACACTTACGGCGCCAGCGTCACCATCAATGATGACGCGGAACCCCTCGGTATCGGGGCGGATGTTGATCCGGTTGAAACCAACACCGGAAAATTTTTCCACGGCACCATTGACGAGGTCCGCATCTGGGATCGAGCCCAAGGCGAAACCCGGCTGCGCGAGACAATGTGTAAAAAAATCACTGATACTGAAACCGACTTTGGAGATCTCCAGGGTTACTGGCGCCTTAATGAAGAATCCGGCCAAACCTGCGAGGATGATTCCGGCAATGACAATACCGGCACCATCTACTCCGGCAACCGGGTTTGCTCCGGGGCGCCTATCGGCGACGAAAGTGATCATGATTACGATAGCTTTGATGTAACCATATCCCATCCGGACGGCGACCAGTTAACTGCAGCATCAAGCGGCGGGACATGGAGCACCAGTGATCTTTCAGGTATTCATGTATACCGCCTCGACGAGGCACCCAATACCACCAGCGCCCCGTTTGGAATCAACAATTTCAGCGATGCACTAAGAGTTTGGGGGGTTTTTGTAACCGGCGGCGTCGATCCGACCTACACCATGACCTACAATTACAACGGGTATCCTAATATAAGCGATGAAAATAACCTTCAGATGGCCTACCGAAATGACAACTGTACATCATGGAAGATTTTAAATGCAGCGCTTGACACCGAAACCGATACCCTGACCAAAACTGGACTTTCCGGGACCCAATTTATACTGGGATCAAATATGGATCCTAGAAACGCGATTAATTATGACGGCTCAGATGATTATGTGGGAATAACGGACAGCACAAACTCCCAGCTGGATCTGGATGACAACGGAACCCTGGAGGCATGGATATATCCGGAGTCTTTCGCCACCGGCGCGGGAATTTTATACAAGGGCGGTACCGGAGCCAATACCGTTTGCTATGGATTTGGTTTCGGCGGCGACACAGGAAATCTTTTTACCGGCGGAACCAATAAAAACATCGGGTTTGTAATTGGAAATACAGGCGGCGGACACTATTTGTTAACCGGATCAAAAAACCTTCTTTCGGACAATTGGTACCATGTGGCCTGTACTTGGGAAAACGCCGCAACAGATACACGGGCCATATATTTAAACGGCATCCAATATGCCTTTTCAACGGCTACGATAAATAATGCGACCACCTTAAATGATCAGGACCTTCGCTTTGGCATGCAGCAAATCAGTAATATTTACTTTGACGGCATAATTGATGAAGTCCGAATTTGGGATACAACACGATCACAAACAAACATACAAGATACCATGTGCCAAAAACTGACCGGCAACGAGAGCGGTCTGGTCGGTTATTGGCGGTTTGACCAGGAAACTACGAGCACCAATTGTCCGGATTACGATTTTGGCACCGCTAACGACGGTACAATGTATGGATTCGGTACCTCCGGAGGAGAAGTTATCACCGCTCGGGTCTGCTCTTCCGCGCCCATCGGCGATGATAGTGCCTATGGATATGGCACCACAACAGCAATCTCTTCGGCAAAGCTTTCTCATACAGATGGCGACTACCTGTTTGCCACGGAAGACTCCGGCACTTGGAATGACAGTTACTCCGGCATTCAGGTTTACCGGGTGGATGAAGCACCGGTTTATCCGCCGGATATCAGCACCAGTCCTTATGCCTATGGAACCGTTATTGGCCTTACCCCGCCGTCTGGGTGGTCATCCATAGACTATTACCGGTATTGGGGAGTCTATGTTACAGACCGCGATAATTCCCCCGCCTATAAAGTTGAATATCATTATTGTGCGACTTCAGCCGACACCAACTGCAATCCGAGCGTGCCGGATGACGAAAGCGTTCTGGCGCTTGCCAAAAGGGATGATTACTGTGATCGAACCTGGGCGGATTCAGGAGCCACATTGGATACCGCCAATAACTACCTGTATAAGTCCGGTGAAACCGATACCGAATACGTGCTGGGCGGCACCAATCAACCGTTGGCCATATCCCTGATCTCATTTGCCGCGGATGTGGATAAGGACAAGGAATGCATCGACATATCCTGGGAAACCGCCACTGAGGTTGAAACCATCGGATTTTACCTGTGGCGCGGCAACAGCCGGGATGGGGAATACCAAAAAATAGAGGACAGCTTCATCAGTTCAAAATCCATTGATTCGACCCATGGGGCCAAATACGCCTACCAGGACTGTGATGTTTATCTAGAAGATGATGCGGTTTATTTCTATAAACTCGAAGAAGTGGACATGGATAACACCAAGGAGAACCCGTTTTACGGCCCCATAGGACCGGTTTCCAAAGACAGTGGCGCAAATCAAATCTCAAGCGCCAAAAGTTCAGGTGGCAGTTCCGGCGGCAGTTCGACCTGTTTTATTAATACACTGAAATAAAATTTAATCACAATGTCATTAACTTTAGCCTTCCGCCACTGTCATTTCGAGGAACGACAGTGACGAGAAATCTTAAAAAGTCATTCAATTATAAGATTCCTCGCTGCCGCTCGGAATGACAGTAGCGAAGGCTTTTCCAGCTATAAATTTACCGAAACCTCAATGAGATATATGCTCCTTTAACAGTAAATCCTAACTGGAGGCAAAAATTCGAAAAACTATATATTTAAGCCTGATTTTCTTTCTCGTTCTGCCGTTAATCACCTATGCAGCCGATACCGATCCCCGGCCCAACCGGACCGGGCTTAAAATTGAAATCCAAGAGGCCGGCTTCTATCGGATTACCGGCCAGGATCTGGCGGATGCCGGCGTTGATCCAACATCCATTGATCCCGCGACGCTGCGGATGTTCCACCTGGATACGGAAATCGCGATCCGGGTAACGGCTTCCGGCGGCGCATTTCAGCCAAGCGACGGGCTAGAATTTTATGCGGAGGGCCTCGACAACCAGTATACCGGCACGGATGCTTACTGGCTTTATTGGAACGGGGCGGAAGGCAAACGGATACCATCCATAGACGGCGGGGTGTCCGACGGCAATACCCCGATCACCACCTTTAACATGCTTTTGGTTTTTGAAGAAAACAAACAGATTTGGACCGATACACCGGGAGCACCGGAAACCGACTACTGGTTCTGGGAGAAACTGACCGGTCCGGAAAGTGTTCAGTACGATATCTTTGCCCCGGAACCGGCGGCTGATGCAACCGGCGCCGAATTACGGGTTATTTTTCAGGGAAAGGCTGAAACCGCCGATTCACCGGCCTACGAAACCACGATCTCGCTGAACGGCCAAGCGCTTAAAACCGATACCTGGACCGGCAACAACACCTATACGCAGACGACAGCCGTTCCCAGCGACCTGTTATTGCCCGGCACCAATACGGTAAAAATTGATTCCGCCGGAGCCTCCCTGGATGTGATTTATATCAACCGGATTGAGCTCACCTATCCCCGGCGCTTGACGACATCCAGGGGTTACCTCGCTTTTCAAGTTGATTCAGGCGAACCAAAACCAATCCAGATCTCCGGGTTCAGCCAAGCAGACATACGGATTTATGATGCTACGGCGCCCGAAGCCGTCAAACGGGTGGCCAACATTGATGTCGCAGTTAATGGCAGCCGATATACAGCCGCATTTACCCATCAAAACGGCGGCAAAACATACATCGCGTTGACCCCGGACGCGATGGAGAAACCGGATAAAATGACCCGCCAGCCCGGAACCAACTTAAAGGACGCATCAAAAGGGGCGGATTATATCCTCATTACCGCTTCCGACATGGCGGCAGGCCTTTCTAAACTGACAGAGCTTCGGCGGCGGCAGGGCTACCGGGTAGAGACGGTAGGTATTGAAGATATCTACAACACATTCAGCTTTGGCCGGTTTGATCCGGCGGCAATCCGCGATTTTCTCGATTATGCCTATCACAACTGGCAGCCACCGGCCCCACAGTTCGTACTTCTGGCAGGTGATGCCAACATCGACTACCGGGATTATATCCGCACCGGCAGAAAAAATATTGTGCCCGTCCATTTAGCCGCAACCCCGGAGCTGGGTCTGACCCCTTCGGATAACTGGTATGCCGCCGTGGACGGCGATGATCCCGTTCCGGATCTTTATATCGGCCGTATTCCAGGCAACACCGCTGAAACCGTTCGCAATATCGCTTACAAACTGGTACGTTACGAAACCGGCGATTATACGCCAAAACAGGCCCTGTTTGTCGCGGATGATGAAGAGGCTGTATTTGAAACCCTTAATGAAGAGCTGATCGAATACCTACCGGGGGATTTTACCGAACAGCGGGTTTACACACGGCGCTATGCCGACCTCGATCAAGCCACATCCGACATTCTGGAATTTATTAATGCCGGCATGCTGCTCACCAATTTTATGGGCCACGGCGATGTCACCCGCTGGGGGGCGGAACCCATCGGCGAAGGCGGCGAGTTTATCCTTGCCCCAGAAGATCTTGATAAGCTTGCCAATCCAAACCGGCCAACCTTTGTGGTGGCGCTAAACTGCCTGAACGGCTACTTTGCCCAATCGTTTAAATACAGTCTGGCCGAAGAGTGGGTCATGGCGGAAGATGCCCGCGCCGTGGCCTGTTATGCCCCAAGCGGGCTTTCCCTTCAATGGGAGCACGAAAGTCTGGGCAGAAACCTCTTCTCCCGGATATTCACCGATAAAACCAACGTCATCGGCAAGGCTGCCACGGAAGCCAAACTTGACACATTCTATCAGGGCGGCACGAATAAAATTCTAACGGTGTTTAACCTGATCGGTGACCCGGCCACCCGCCTGGCCATCTTCCGGGATCCGGCGAACAAGGTAGCCGCCTACACAATAACCGCCAATGCCGGGACCGGCGGCAGCATCACCCCCTCTGGAGACATACCGGTATTTGAAAATGCGGATGAAAAATTTTCCGCAGCGCCGGCAGACGGATATAAAGTGGCGGATATACTTGTGGATGGGGTTTCCCAAGGGAGTTCCGAGTCTTATACATTTAAAAATGTGACATCCGACCATCAAATTCAGGTTGAGTTCCAGGCCGCCGGCTCATCAGGCGGTGGCGGCGGTGGCGGCGGCGGATGTTTTATTTCCACGGCCGTTCATTAAAAAAAATTTACTCATACTGTCATGGCGTTATAAAAAAAGATTCTAAGTAACTTCAGGTTCACAGTTAATAGTTCACAGTTCACGGTTCTTAGCTGCTTAACGCAATTTGTACAAATGATGTAGCGGAAGGCTTCAGCCTTCCATTGGACGCGTTTTGCTACGTCGGCCGCTTCTGCGAATGGCGGGCTAAAGCCCGCCGCTACATCGCATTTGCCATTTATGGCCATGTTAAAAAGACTTCCGCTGCTTTTTTCGGCAGTAAAAGTTACTTTTAGGCGCGGTCCCGGGTTCCGGCCGGGGGGATTACTTCTATTGAAACCTATGGACATGACCCGTTAACCTTTTAAATCCAAAACAAAAAGGGGGGAATCATGGCAGACATTATCAAAGGTTTTCCATCAACCTCACAGAACGACTACCAGTTAAATGTCATCAACATCATACGCCAGGCAGTGCGATCTTACGCTAAACAGGAAATTGTGGCCCAGACCCATACCGGCATTCTTCGCTATACATACGAAGATGCCTATCAACGGATCAAACGATTGGGTAACGCCGTTAAAGGAATAGGTCTGGGCGTAGGCGATCGCGTCGGGGTGCTGGACTGGAACTCGCACCGGCACTTTGAAGCCTATTACGGTATTCCGGGCATCGGCGCCGTGCTGCTTTTGCTGAACCTGAGGCTGCCGCCGAATGATTTGAGCTATATCATCAACCATGCCGAAACCAGCTTCATCTTTGTTGATGAAACCCTGATCCCGATTGCCGAGGCTGTGGCTGACGCCTGCCAGACGGTCAAGGGCTATATCATCATGACAGATAAGAAGCTATCCGATATTCAAACCAAACTTTCACCTGTTTACAGCTACGAGGAGCTGCTGGAACAAGCGGATACGGAAATCAAATGGCCGGTCATGGATGAAACTTCGGCCTACGGGGCCTGCTATACGACGGGGACCACGGGAAAACCCAAAGGGGTATATTACTCTCACCGGGATATCTACCTTCATGCCGCCGCCATATCGGCGAACTCGGAAGTCTCCTTTAAAGACTGCTATTACCAGCTGGTCCCCATGTTTCATGCCATGGGCTGGGGGACCCCTCACGGCGTCCTCATGGTGGGTGCCAAGTTCGTCCTCCCGGGAATGTATAATGTCGCGGACCTGGGAAGCCTGGCCAAGCTGATGGTGGATGAGAAAGTAACGGTTACGGCCGGCGCGCCGGCACTTTTCATGCCCATGCTGGAGTATATCAAAAAGCTCGACCAGAAACCGGACATGACCGGCGCCCGAATGCTGTGCGGCGCATCCGAACCGCCGCTTTCCATGATGAAGGAGTATTACGAGTTGACCGGCGCTGAGATCGTCCATGCCTATGGCGCCACCGAGACCTCGCCCCTGGTCACCTTGAACCGGATTAAACCCTGGCTTCTGGGCGCCATCTCTGATGAGGAGAAATGGGATCTCAAAAGAAAACAGGGCTTTCCGGTGGTCGGTGTGGATTTAAAAATCGTCAATGACAAGGGGGAAACCCTGCCCCATGACGGAAAATCCGTGGGCGAACTCCTGATAAGAGGCCCTTGGATTACCGGAAGCTATTACAATGCCCCGGAAACTGCAGACCAGTTTACTGAAAATGGATACTGGCGAAGCGGGGATGCCGGGACCATCGATCCGAATGGATACCTCAAGATCACGGATCGGGTCAAGGATGTGATCAAAAGCGGGGGGGAGTGGATTTCCTCAGTGGACATGGAAAATGAAATCGTGGCCCATGAAGCGGTTCTGGAATCCGTGGTCACCGGGCTTCCCCACCCCAAATGGGAAGAGCGGCCGATTGCCCTGGTAGTTCTTAGAGAGGAATTTGCCGACAAAGTAACAGAAGACGACATCAAGACGCACCTTTTGAATAAATTTGCCAAGTGGCAGCTGCCGGACCGGATACTGTTTGTCAGTGAAATCCCCAAAACCAGTGTGGGCAAACTCAATAAAAAGGAAATCCGCGAAAAGTATAAGGATTTTTATATGAAATAATTGGGTATTAGGTTTTGGGTATTAGGGATTTTTGCAGAAAGGAAGCATTGCGGTGGGAGCCTAGACCGAGAACCTTGCAGTAACTTTTATTGCATATTTGAAAGCACTGAGGCGTTACGGCGATTCATGCGGTTTTGTCATTTCGAGCGATAGCGAGAAATCTTTAACAAACAAGATTCCTCGTCGCTTCCGTTCCTCGGAATGACAATAAGATAAAATTCTGGAATAATAATATATATTGTTAAGTTACTTAGAAACGATTGATACCGTCGCGGTGATTTCAATCGCTTTTCTCCCCAAGCATTTCACTGCATTATACAGTCCCGTCCACTGCCTTTCGTAACATCCCTTAAAAAGGCTTGCATCATACTGATCGCTTGGGCTAAAAGGGACCTTGCTTGAATTCCGGTTCGATGTTGTTTATTATTAATTTTTCATTCTTCTATATCAATTTCTAATTAAGGAGATATGTTCATGCACTATGAAGGCTTTATTATACGGCCGCCCAGCGAAGCGGGCAGCATCCTGCTTCAGGTCACCGTGGGCTGCTCGCATAATAAATGCACGTTTTGCGGCACATATAAAGACAAACGGTTTAAAATAAAACCGGATGATATCATTATGGAGGACATCGCATTTGCCGCCAAGCATTTCAAAAACCAGGACCGGCTGTTCATATGCGACGGAGATGCCCTGATTGTCCCCCATAAACGGCTGCTTAACATACTGGTAGAGATCGAAAAACAGCTGCCATGGGTCAAACGCGTCGGCACATATGCCAACACCAAGGGAATAAAGATGAAAACCGACGAAGAGTTAAGCGAATTGCGTGCCCATGGGTTACAGATCGTCTACATGGGGCTTGAAACCGGTGATGACGTGACGCTTAAAAATATTCGGAAAGGCGCTACCTCACAAACCATGATCGATATGGGCAAAAAAGTTCGGGCCGCCGGGATCAAGCTCTCCATTACCGTATTGTTGGGCCTTGCCGGCCGCGAGCGGTCACAGATACATGCTGAAGCCACCGGCAAAGTGCTCTCGGCCATTGATCCGGAATATGTCGGCGCTCTCAGTCTGATGCTGATTCCCGGCACCCCGCTTCATGATGACTACCAAGCGGGTCGGTTTGAACTGCCCAACGCCACTGAAATGCTCTCCGAACTCCGAACCATGTTTGCCCATACAGACCTGTCAGGCGGGCTGTTCCACGCCAATCATGCGTCCAACTACCTTCCCATCCGGGCAAAACTCCCGGACGATAAGGAAAAAACGATTCAGCTCATTGATTCCGCCCTTCAAGGAAAAGTGTCATTGAAACCCGAATTTTTAAGAGCCTTATAAGGAGCCTGAGTGATGAAGCATTATCCGACCGGCACCCAAACCGATATCGACACGTTGTGCATCAACATCATTCGCACCCTTTCCATAGATGCCATTCAAAAGGCCAAATCCGGCCACCCCGGCGCGCCCATGGGGATGGCGCCGGCGGCATATACTCTCTGGAAAAATCATCTTCGCCATAACCCCGAAAATCCGGAATGGTGTGATCGGGATCGGTTTATTCTCTCCGCCGGCCACGCATCCATGCTGCTATACAGCCTTTTTTATTTATTCGGTTATAACGTGAGCCTTGACGATATCAAAGCATTCAGGCAATGGAAAAGCATCACTCCCGGGCATCCGGAGTATCGAATCACCCCCGGTGTTGAGACGACCACCGGCCCATTGGGTCAGGGAATCGCCAATGCCGTCGGCATGGCCATGGCCGAACGCCATATAGGGAGCCTGTTCAACCGGCCGGGCAATCAGATTGTTGATCATTATACCTATGTCATGTGCGGTGACGGGGACCTCATGGAGGGACTCTCCTACGAAGCTTCATCCCTTGCCGGTCATCTCGGACTCGGCAAGCTCATCTGTTTATATGACGACAACAGCATCTCTATTGAAGGCAATACGGATATCACGTTTACCGAGGATGTATCAACGCGTTTTAAGGCCTGCAACTGGCAGGTGATTCCGGTGGCGGATGGAAACGATGTTGATGCCATTGATGAAGCAATTTCAACAGCCAAACAGGAAACCACAAAACCCTCAATGATCATTCTTCGAACCCAGATTGCCTACGGCAGCCCCAACAAGCAGGGATCGGCGGATGCCCACGGCGCGCCCCTGGGAGAGGATGAGGTGACACTTACCAAAGAGTGCCTTGGATGTCCGGGTGACCAGTTGTTCTGCGTGCCGGAAACGGTTCTGAGTTACTGCCGGGAAATAGCAAAGACCGGTAAAGAACTGGAAGCCCGATGGCAGGCATTATTCAATGGCTATCAAAAAGAATTCCCCGAGCTGGCCAACAGTTTTCTGGACATTCAGGACCGGGGACTGGCTGAAGACTGGGATGCGAACATGCCGGTATTCTCTTCGGATGACGGTGAGATTGCCACACGTAAGGCTTCCGGGGCCGTTATCAACGCCATCGCCGACAAAATACCCGGTTTGATCGGCGGCTCCGCCGACCTTGGCCCATCCAACAAAACCCATATTGATTCATCCCCCGATTTTCAGAAGGATACCCCTACCGGCCGAAATTTGCGCTTTGGTGTGCGCGAACACGCCATGGGAGCCATTTTAAACGGGATGGTGCTGCATCACGGCCTTCGTCCATATGCGGGGACCTTTCTGGTATTCGCCGATTACATGCGCCCGGCCATTCGGCTGGCCGCGTTGATGAAGCAGCCCGTTATCTATATATTTACCCATGACAGCATTTCCGTGGGGGAAGACGGCCCAACCCATCAGCCGGTGGAGCAGATGGCCTCGCTTCGGGCGATTCCCAACCTGACCGTTATCCGGCCGGCGGATGCCAATGAAACGGCTGCTGCATGGCGAAGCGCCATTATGAGCGACGACTCTCCGGTAGCCCTTATTTTAAGCCGCCAAAAACTCCCGATTATCGACCGAAGCCGTTACGCACCGGCGGATCAGCTGGAAAACGGCGCCTATGTGCTCGCTGATACCGATAATACGCCAGATCTTATCCTGATCGGCACCGGCTCAGAAGTTCATATCTGCCTTGAGGCCAGGGAGGAACTGGCAAAACAGAATATTGCCGCCCGGGTAGTGAGCATGCCGAGCTGGGAGCTGTTCGACCGGATGCCCAACGATTATCAGGAGAAGGTGCTGCCACCGAATGTGAGATGCCGTATTGCGGTGGAAGCGGGTGTTCCTATGGGCTGGGAGCGCTATATCGGCATAGACGGCAAAATGATCGGCATGCGCCGATTCGGGGCATCCGCGCCTGGAAAGGTAATGCTGGAAAAATTCGGGTTTACCGCCGAAAATATCGTCCAAACTGCGCTTGGGCTTTTAAAAAAAGCTTAAATCGCCTTTTAAAAAGCTATCAATTGTTTAAGCCGGGAGAGCTGCTGCCAGTCAAAAGACAGCTGGCAGGGAAATATGGCGTTATTGGTGTATATCGGATCGGCCGCGAGGTCATAGCGCGATGCCTCAACTGCGGCCAGCCACATCGCCGTTAGCGGAATAGGACTGTAATAGGCAAGAATCGGGGTGATACCGGTCTGCTTGACCATACGAATGGCGTTTTCCACAGGTGCCATATCCTGGCCGGGCAGTCCGACCAGCAAATAGGCCCCCACCCGGTCTGATGTGAACCCGGCCTCCCGCAGATAGGCAGCCGCCTGAAAGAATTCGTCTTCCCGGACCTTATGGTCCATAGTCCGCTCATTAAAATCAAGGGTTTCAAGGCCCAGCCGAAGCGTTGAAACCCCCGCGGCAGCCATCAGCTGGGCGATTTTTTTATTGATTTCACGGATATGTACCGCATTGGGCGTATGAAGCCTGATATTCAGACCGGTTCTTATGATCCGCTCGAACAATGGAACCGCATGCGTATCCGAATTAACGAGAAGGGCATCGTCATAAAAGGCAAAATTTTTCACCCCATAATTGTCATGCCAGTATTCAATCTCTCCAACTACGTGCTCCGGCGATCTGAGCATTCGCCTGGGCTGAAGGATTTTTGAGGCGCAATAATCGCATGAATAGGGGCATCCCAAACTTGTCAGAATCGGAATATAGCCGATTCTTTGCTGCAGATCAAATGCGGGATAAGGATAACTGTCCAGGTTATGCGGATCAAAGTTTGGGACTTTATCAATACCCGTATATTTTTCCACAACAGCCAGGATTTGATCCGCCGCAGCCCCTTCGACAACCGCATCAGCGCCCGTAGCGCGCATCGCATGGTCACGGCAAAGCGTGGCATAGACTCCCCCCAGAATAATCGGCACCTCCGGAAAAAAGGAGCGAACCTCGCGGATGGTCTCTGCTACTCCGGGATACCAGTAGGTCATAAGGCTGGTCACAAGGATTAAATCCGGTTCAGGGGTTTGCGCCAAATCCTGCCGGAACCATTCCGGCCGTATGCCGTATCTGGAAAAATAGCGGGGCACATCCGAAAGCACGTGGGGCTTTGGTATCCGCTCTTTCAGGTAGGGGCCCCTTCCGTTTCTTTCCTCGGGATCCACCGGTCTGGCCCTGGGATGAAACCGGTCCAGGCAGTCCATATATGTAACCGAAAAACCATGTGATCTCAGTATTCCAGATAGCCAAAGCAGGCCGTAGGGCTTGGCCCACACATCATAGGCGGCAAAATCATGAATCCAAGGATTTATCAGCAGAATATGCGGGGATTGGGATTTCAAGAATTTTAATCGAACTCGTTGTCAAAATACTGCATGGATGTCTTCTTAAGCTCACGCCGGCTGAACAGCATAGTGTAAGCTACAATGCCGGTTTTTTCTGATATTTTCCGGGCAATTTCCCGGCATCCATCTTCATCTGACGCATGAACCATGGTGTATAAATTATACGGCCAGTCCGGAGCCGGATCACGTTGGTAACAATGGGTCACCTCATCATAGGCCGCGATCTGCTCTCCCACGGAATCGATTAAGGCTTCATCCACATGCCAGGCCACCATGGCATTGGCATTAAAACCGGATTTCTGATGCCGCAGCGTGGCACCGAAGCGACGGATAACCCCTCTTTGATAAAGGTCTTTTAGAACTGAAATGACGGTCTCTTCGTCAACACCGATCATTTCAGCAATATCGCGATAGGGACGCGGGGCAACCGGGATATCCCCCTGAAGGGCCGCGATTACCTTTTTTTCCAGTTCGTTTGGCATGGTATATATAAGGTTTAAGGTTCAAGGTTTAGGGTTTAGGGTAAAAGAAATAGTGCAATCAAGCAAATAGATTTGAACTCACCTTTCGGGGAAAAGGCGGCGAATATCTTCTTCGGTGGCCTTACAGATGCCGCGCTCTGTAATAAACGCGGTCACCAATCGGGCCGGGGTGACATCAAAGGCATAGTTACCGGCCGGGCTGGACTCCGGCGTCAGCAGGTAATCGGCTTTACCTTTGAAGCCGGGCATATAACGCACTTCGTCCGGATCCCGCTGTTCGATTGGAATATCTGTCAAACCGTCGCTGATGGTCCAGTCAAAAGTGGACGAGGGCAGGGCCACATAAAATGGAATATCGTTATCTTTTGCCGCCAAGGCTTTAAGGTAGGTGCCGATCTTATTTGCGACATCGCCGGTATACGTCGTCCGGTCGGTTCCCACAATCACCATGTCTACAAAACCATGCTGCATCAGGTGACCGCCCGCATTGTCGACAATAACCGTATGTGGGACTCCCCGCTGCCCCAGCTCCCATGCGGTAAGCCGGGCCCCTTGGTTCAGCGGCCGGGTTTCATCCACCCAGACGTGAACATTGAAGCCCTTATTAAAGGCCTCGTAAATCGGCGCAGTGGCGGTACCGTATTCGATGCAGGCAAGGCTTCCGGCATTGCAGTGGGTCAGTATGTTTACTGGCTCACCGGGTTTCTGCCCGGCAACCGGTTCAATCAGGGTCACGCCGTGACGGCCGATGGCCCGACAATTTTGGACCTCTTCCTCGGCAATTAGGGCGGCCTCACTCCGGGCCGCATCAATCCGGGCGGAGCCTTCCGAATGGGCCGTCACCTGTTTGATGCTCCGATCCACCGCCCAGGCCAAATTGACCGCCGTGGGTCGGGCCGCCTTGATTCGTTCGGCCTCATGGCAAATAAATGCATCATCGGCTACCGCGGTTCCAGCGTTTTTAAGGGCTATAAACACGGCATAAGCGCCGGTTGCCCCAATCAATGGGGCACCGCGAACAACCATCTCTGTGATCGCATAGATAGCATCATCGACCGTTGTTAATTCCAAAATCTCAATATGATAAGGCAGTTTCCGCTGATCGATCACCTTGACCCGGTCCAGCGTTTCATCCAGCCATATGGGGCGCATTGAGAATTCGTCCATGTGATTACTATTCCTCATGAAAAGTTTTTGTCTTGACATGAAATATTTTTAAAGGTTTTAATTGTCAAACTATTTTGGAGTATTAGTTTTTAAAAATATGGAATAATATATGAAAATAACTTATCAAATCATAGCAATCATCAGCTTTGCCCTGATTGCCGGATTCGGTTTCAATGCCGTCCGCAGTGACGGGATACTTTTATATTGCCAATGGTGTATCGAATCCCAGGCCGATGCGGCAACGAGCAATCCGCTAAGAATCTCCCTGAAAAATGCGGCGGATCTATATATAAAGGATAAGGCGATATTCATTGACGCCCGGCCCGTATCCGCCTATACATCCGGCCATATTAAAGGGGCGCTCAATCTTCCTTGGGCGGAGGCTGAAGAAATGTGTTTTAAAATTTTACAAGACGTTCCGATGGATAAACACATTGTGACCTATTGTGACGGAGAATCATGTGAACTGTGTGATTTTCTAGCCTCATTCCTAAAAGATCTCGGCTATATAAATGTAAAATCGCTGCACAATGGATGGAGCCGTTGGAAGGAAAACGGATTGCCGCAGGCATATCCTAGAGGATAATTCAGTAACAAATGGCTGAAGATCATCCCCACAAATCCTTTGATAACCGTGGCCCCCGGCTACTGATCACTCTATCAATCAATTTTGTCATACCGTTGGCCCAGATTATGGGCGGTCTTTATTCCAACAGCATTGCCCTGATTTCAGATGCGGTGCACAATTTCAGCGATTTTGTTGCCATCCTTATATCCTATATAGCCTATCGCATTGGCCGCAAGGGGGTATCGGAAAGGCATACGTTCGGCCTCCAGCGGGCCGAGATCATCGGTGCCCTGCTGAATGTCATCATCCTGACCTGCGCGGTTGTCTTCATTGTCTATGAAGCTGTCAATCGGTTCTTTCACCCGGAGGCGGTTTCCGGCCTGATCGTGATGGCGCTTGCGGGAGTGGGGATTATCGGCAACGGGATATCCGCATGGATACTCCACCGGGATGCAGGCCACAATCTAAATATCCGGGGCGCGTTTCTTCATATGCTGGGCGATTTTCTGACCTCTCTCGTGGTTCTGGCAAACGGGGCCGTGCTTTTAATTAAACCCTGGTACTGGCTTGATCCCCTGCTATCGCTTCTGATCTCAGCATTTATACTTAAAAATGCCTGGACAGTCGTAAAGGAGTCGGTAGCCATTCTAATGAATGCCGTCCCAAAAAACCTGGATCTTCCAAAAGTGCAGGAGTTTCTGGAAAACCGGCCGGAAATCCGTTCAGCCCACTACTTGCATGCCTGGCACGTGGGCGATTGCGGCATCGCATTTACATGCCATCTGACGGTAGACGATCAAATGGTCAGTGAAACCGAAAACCTTGCACAAAAGCTCCGGCATAAATTATTTCACCGTTTTGGGATCGACCATCCGGTTTTTCAGTTTGAAACCACCGTGTGCGGAAATGCCACCATGCTTTGCGAGATTTCCGATGCGCAAATGTCCGAAGCAACGGACGCTGCTTCGGCTACCGAATCAGGTATAACCGATTTTTACTCAAAAATAAATGGTTGGGCATTTATCGGACTACGGATCATTGTCGGCGGAGTTTTCATTTTTGCTGCAATTCCCAAAATAATAGAACCGGAGGTATTTGCCGAAACTGTTTTAAACTATCAGATACTGCCTGAACTTCTGGTTAACCCGGTTGCTATTGTTCTGCCATGGCTGGAATTGATCACCGGTTCCTTTATCGTTCTAGGCATATGGCTGGAGGGTTCGCTGATTGTTTACAATCTGCTTTTGATCGCCTTTATCAGCATCCTTATATATAATACTGCCCGGGGTCTGGATATCCATTGCGGATGTTTCTCCCACGAACCCGGCGATATTATTAATATGGGCACAATTATCCGGGACACATTGATTTTAATTCCTTCCGCCTATCTTCTCATTCGCGTTTTCTCCAAATCTGCAAATCAAACAGATAACCCAGACCACTAGCCATTTTCCTATCCACGGGCATATACACGGTTAGTCTTCATGTAAAAAGCGATTTATTCCGCTGGCGCGGCATTTTTGGAGAAAGGAAGCCATTAAAAAAAAGCCCTGATAGCATTTGATGCCATCAGGGCTAAATATATATAAACCCGCAGTTTAAGCAGGCGGGATTCATCAGTTTGAAAATGCGTTAATAAAAAAAAGATAAATCCCTGTCAAGTAAAATTCTCACATATATAAAATTTATTTGTAATTTGGAATTTACTTGCGAATTTTAGACCGGCCACTTAAACTTTAATCCTTGAGCTCCTCTGCCATCTAATCGACACACAATTTTAGTAGTTATAGGTTGTCCGCATAACTGTAAAGGGTAAACATTCCGGAGCCAATCTAAATTGAGTGACTTTGACCGCATATTTCAACTCCTAAAAGAAAATGAGGCTATCCTTCGAAAGTTTCATTTGCTGGAATCTAAAATTCTCGCCATTTTGAATTTAAAAGATTTCTTTGAAAGCCTGTTGACTGAAATGATGTCCATATTCCGGATGCCTTATGTTTGGATGACGGTTATTAAAAACAGTAAACTGGCGGAGATAATCAGCTGGGTGGAAAACTCTGACACAATCGAACAACGAATTAATTTCATTGATAAAAATGAGTTTATGCGCTTCTTTAATAGCTTTTCTAAACCCCTTTTGTCAAATTCTGATCTCAGGACTTATCATGCGTTTTTCTCAGACGGTAAAATTTATCCGATTCGATCAATAGCCCTTGCCCCGGTATTTATCGATGGTGAAATCGTCGGAACGCTCAACCAGGGAGATATTGAGCCGAGCAGGTTTGAAGCGAACATGGATACCTCTTTGCTCGAACAGCTGATGGTTAAAATATCCCTTTGTCTATCAAATGTCCTGGCCCATGAAAAAATTCAATTTTTCGCCTACCATGACCCATTGACCGAACTTTTAAACAGGCGCGCCTTTGAGACTGAATTTCAACGTGAATTCAGCAGAGTCCAAAGACACAAGCTACGCCTCAGCCTGGTGTTCTCAGATTTGGATGATTTCAAGCGTATTAATGATCTGTATGGCCATGAAGCCGGGGACAAGGCCCTGAAGTACATCGCGGATACGATAAAATTGCTCAGCAGAAAAGAAGATATCATTTCCCGCTTTGCCGGCGATGAATTTGTTATTCTGCTTCCTGAAACGCCTTCGGACAAGGCCGAAAACCTCATGACTCGAATAAAAACGCATCTTGATAGCCATCCTTTGGAAACAGATTCAGGGAAATTGTACCTTAGCCTGAGCAATGGCATCGCTTCAACCGAGGATTCTGATTTTACACAACCGGAGCAGCTGCTTAAAGCAGCGGATAAACAGCTGTATGCCGTAAAATCAGTAAAAAAATCCGAAGAGGCTCGGGCAAAAGGCTTTATTTGAATCGAGCATCGGATTTTCGGTCGGACAGTCTTTTTTGGGTTTTCTCAAGCCAGCCGGTTCGAACCTTACCCTTAGCGTCAAATTGTGGGGCAAATGGCTTAATATCCAAAAGGGGAGTGCCATCGAGAATATCGACATTCCCAAGATATAGCACCCCCTCTTCGATTTTTTCCAACCGGACGACCGAAAGGCCGATCGGATTGGGCCGCTTAGGCGCCCGAGTGGCAAATAAGCCTCGAATCTCCGAATCCATGAAGGGAACAATTTCCAGGTTGAAGCCATTACTTCGGTGAAAGTGATATAATAAATAAATATGTGAAAAACCTTCCAGATCCTTGAGGCCTGCTTGATAGGGACTGAAAATCTCAGCCGTGCCCTTTACGTCAGTGGCGTTTGCCGGTTGGATGGGCATGCCATCAAGCTTCGTAAATGGGGAATGAATAATTCCGATGGGTTCAAATTCGATCTTCATCTGCTATCAAAAAAGGCCCAACCGCTTTACCGATTGAGCCTTGATTTTTTGGCACCACGGCACAATCATATAATCAAACCATTTATAAGGCGTGCCTTTTTCAGCACCATAATAGAAATCGAACCCGTCAATATATATGTATGTTCTCATGATCCTTTTATGAAAAAGCAGGGGCCACCGAAGTGACCCCGCACCCTGGGTCGAAACCGCAGGGGTAGTTAATTTTTAATAAAAAAAATAGAAAGTTCTTCGGCCAGTGTCAAGGAAAATTCCTGTATTTGTTTTTTTTGCAATGATCTTGATCAGTGGCATTTTACAACCGGCTATGTGTAACGAAAAATTTTGCTTGAGAGCAAATTATAACTATATTTCAAGGCACGTAACTGTTTTTCTTGTTGAGACAGGAGTGCTCAGCCACCAGAGTGTAATTGATTTTCTTGACTTATGCTAAAATATAACGATAATTCTTGTATGGTAATCGTTTTTTTGGAGAAAACCATGATTGGAGACGAACAGGATAAATCGATAGACCGAACCGCAGGGTATGCGGCGCTTATCGAGCGGTACAACCTCGATGTTATGCCGAACTGGCACAAGTCCCTGGTGACTACCAGCGGAATCCACCGGATCGATTTGAGCGGAGGCATAGTTGAGGAGGTATATCCACCCAAGTACTGGCCAGGGGACACGCTTGGCGACCATCTTGAATTTGCGCTCAAGTATGACGGGACAAACCTCGCCATCCTCAGCATCTTGTTTCAGAAGATTGAGGAGGAAGACCTCTTAATTTATGTTCGTTCCAAACCGACCGGAAAGTATGCCAGGCGATTGTGGTTCCTGTACGAATTCCA
>JAGYOX010000080.1 GCA_018399235.1 Desulfobacterales bacterium
CTAAAATCGACTTTTTACGAGATTGTCAATATTCAAATGACAAACAAATTTCAAAAATCAAATCCCAATTTTTAAAACAACCCCTCTTTTTTCGAATGCCCCCTTGTTTTGAATTTGGGTCATTGGAATTTGGGTATTGTTTGTTTTTTGAGATTTGAGATTTGAGATTTCGATTCTCCCTCAGTGCCTCAGTGCCTTAGTGCCTTTAACCTATCACAAAAGTTACTGCAAAGTTCGGCCAGCCCTTGGCCCTTGGCCCGGGGGGAATACTTTTGAATCAGGCCATCATGGCATTGATAAACCGTCTGTTAATTTGACTCGATCAATGATACATAACTTTTAATGATCCAATTATTTGCCAATTTATCATCCGAGCAGGCGAATATCTGCAGTCTGGTGCTGTCTTCCGCAAATATTGTCCATCGGGTCCGTAAGGACAAGGATGGTTGGGCCGTGTGGGTGGAAGAGCATAGCTATGATGTCGCCTATCGGACCATGATGAACTATTTCAATGAAAACAGTCAGGAGAGATGGCCCGAGGCGCCGGAGGAAGCTTCGAAGGGTTATGATAACCGTTTTGTTGAGGCTTTGTTTGCCGCTGTTTTTTTGTTGGTCTGGCACTTGGCCTTTGATTTTTCAGGTGCTCATGAGTCAGTGGTACGGAAATTTGGTGCCGCTGCAGGGGATATAATGAGTGGAGACGTCTATCGGGCAACCACCGCCCTAATGATCCATGCCGATGCCGCCCATCTGATCGGGAATATGGTGGGGATCGTGGTCTTTGGTACGGCCGTGGCTGCGGAAACCGGATGGGGGTTCGGCTGGTTGATGGTCCTTGTTTCGGGTATTGCCGGAAATCTTCTGAATGCGGTGCTGCACGAGACCGGCCACCTTTCTATCGGGGCATCCACTGCTGTTTTTGGCGCCCTGGGTATTCTTGCCGGTTACCAGGTAATCCGCAGGTTCCGGTCAAAGGGGAAACGGTTCGCCGCATTGGCCCCCTTAGCCTGCGGGCTGGCGCTATTAGGGTTTATCGGATCCGGTGAAAACGTAGATATTATGGCGCACCTTTTCGGCTTTATCACGGGTATCGGGTTGGGCGGGATTTATGCGGTTTTTATACGGATTCCGCTGAATAATTTTATTCAGGCAGGCGCCCTGTTTCTGGTAATATTCATCATTTTTCTATCATGGGTATGGGGTGCCGCATAAGACAGAAGTGCTGAATGTATTTATCCTGAGTAGAGGAGCATTAATGAAACCGATTATCAATCTGTTGTTTGAGGCCAAAATGTTAAAGGATATCCCTAGGGCGGGATTTTCGTTTCTGGGGGCTGGCAACGAATCTATTGCCGCCCATTCCTTTGCCACGGCATTCATCGGCTACGTGATGTCAAATATGGTGACTGGCATCGATGCCCAGCGGTTAATCTCAATGTGCCTGGTTCATGATCTGCCGGAGGCAAGGATCGGGGACCAGAATTATGTGAACAAACAATATGTCAGGCCGGATGAGGCGCAAGCGGTTGCTGATGCTACCAGAGACCTCCCTTTTGGCATGGATTTGGCCGGTTTGATTGATGAGTTTAACTGTCAGTCAACGCTGGAGGCCCAATTCGCCCATGATGCGGATCAACTGGCATTTATCTTGGATTTAAAGGCAGTGGCGGATATCGGTATCAAGACCCCGCATAAATGGCTCCCGGTCGTTATTCGGCGGTTGAAAACCGAAACCGGGAAAAAGCTCGCCCAAGAAATACTGCAAACAGAATGGGATGGCTGGTGGCGGGATAGCTATTATGAATGAAAAATCTTTAAGGAAATATCTTGATAATTATTTTTATATTATGCTAAAATTATTGTTTATATTAAAAAAACAGGTAGCTGGGGGTTCTCGGGCGGTTGCGCCTGTATAGGGAGTCAATGAACAGATAACCATGCAACTTGATCTGGAAACATTCGCGAAGTGCCTTGATATTCCGGAAACTACAGTGGAGCGCTGGATTCGGCAGGGGCGCATTCCGGTACGAAAAAAAGGTAATAAATGTGAATTCAGCCAAACCCTGATCGAAAAATGGGCGGAAACCAATCATTTAAAATTCGTCGTGCCCGGGACGGAAAAAGAGACGGAGGATACCGGGCAGGATCAAGCCCTGGATGAACTGCAGTCGGTTATGCGCCGGGGTGGCGTATTTTATGATATTAAAGGTGAAAGTGTTGGCGATGTACTCTGGTCAGCGGTTAACAAGGCGCCTTTTTTTGACAAGCCCGAAGAGAAAAAAAAATTATATGAAAGCCTTGCGGCAAGAGAGGAAATGATGTCCACCGGTATCGGCAAAGGCGTGGCTATTCCACATCCGCGCACGCCCATGGCCGAAGCTGAGGAACCGGCTTTTATTACCACCTGTTTTCTTAAATCGCCGATCGACTATGGGTCGATTGATAGGAAGCCGGTTTTTGTTTTATTCCTTATGGTCAGTACGTCTGCCAAACTTCATCTTCATCTGCTGGCCCAGCTCTCCTTTTGCCTCCGGGATGAAGAGTTTCTTCAATTATTAAAGCAATACCCGAATCCCGAAGAATTGTATGGCAAAATTGCCGAGATATCTGAACGGATTGAATCCTAACCTTAAAACACTACCGCAAAATGGTTGGTATTAATTGGCCCGATTCTCAACTTTAAATATATGGCGCTATCCTTCCCGCTGGATTCTCTTCCGCCTGGATGACCGGCTACTGCTTATTATCATCGGGGCAATAGTGGGGATCTGCAGTGGTTTGGCGGCTGTTGCCATGTATCAGGGCCTGCTCGCCATGTTTAACTGGATGAATCATTATCGGGGATATTGGTGGGCCTTTTTGCTGCCGGGGTGCGGCGCTGCCATAGCGGCCATATTTCTTGAAAAAATATTAAAAGAAGGCGCCGGTCATGGCGTTCCGGAAGTGGTTTACAGTGTGGTCCGCTATGGGGGCCTTATGCGGCTGCGCTCTAGTTTTTCCCGCATCATATCAGGATGTCTCACCATCGGCAGCGGCGGATCAGCCGGCCCCGAAGCGCCGGTGGTCATGAGCGGCGCTGCCATAGGCTCCAATATTGCCCAGTTCTTTTCACTAAATGACCGGCAACGCGTGGCCATTGTGGGCTGTGGTTCCGCCGGGGCGCTGGCCGCGATTTTTAATGCCCCGATTACCGGCTTGGTATTTACCATAGAGGTTATTGTCGGTGAATGGTCTGCGGTCAATATTGTGCCCATTGCTATTGCCTCGGTGGCTGGTGCCGAAGTCTGCCGGCTGCTCCATGGAAATCAGTTTCTCTTTAGCAGTCTGGACTTTAATGTGGACCTGGTTGATACTCTGGCCTGCGTTGGTCTGGCGGTTTTTACCGCCGCCGCCTCGGTACTGCTAACCCGTGCGCTTCGGCATTCCAATAAAATTTCGAATAAACTTTCCAATAAGTTCTCCATGCCGTTCTGGTGGCGACCCTTTGTCGGCGGGTGTCTGGTTGGTTTGATCGGGCTGGCGCTGCCGGACGTATTGGGAGAAGGCTATCATGCCATTCGGTTGATGGTAAAGGGCCTTTTTAGTCAAGGCCTGATGTTTGTTACCATATTAATGCTGGCCAAGATTACGGCCACGGCATTAACATTGGGGTGGGGTGGCTCTGGAGGGATTTTTGCCCCGTGTTTGGCGATCGGCAGCTTTTCCGGCCTTGTCTTTCACAGGTTCATCGATTTCCTGGGACCCGGGGTCGGCTGGGTGGATGAGGGATGCTTTGCCCTTCTGGGAATGGCAGGCCTGACCAGCGGCATGCTTCAGGCGCCATTGACAGGGATTTTTTTGATTGTCGAGGTCACCGGCGGATACGGGGTGATTTTACCTTTAATTTTGGTATCAGCGGTCTCGTCAACTGTAACGCATGCGTTTGAACCCGCCTCCTTTTATCTCAAGGAGTTGGTGGAGAAAGGACATTACTTACGCCCGAGAACCGATGGGCGTGTTCTTGCCGATCTGACAGTACGGGAGCTGGTTGAAAAAGACTGCATTGTGGTTTATAAAAATATGAAGCTTGGCGATTTTGCAAATATCGTCAAGAAATCCCATCGAAATTTTTTTCCGGTGGAGGATGAAAACACAGGTGATTTTGTGGGGATGATTCACCTGGATGATATCCGGCAATATCTTTTTAACCCGATTCTTTACGAGACCGTATTCCTTGAGCAGATCATGCATACACATGTTGAAACCGTGGATTTGGACGATGATTTGCCGGATGTGTTGGAGCGTATGGACGCCAAAAACCTGTTCAGTATGCCGGTAGTTGTTAACAATCGGTTTATTGGTATGATTTCAAAAGCCACCCTGCTGGATAAATACAGGAGTGAGCTGATGGTTCAGTCCTATTATTAATCGTTAGGCGGCGCTAACCATCAACCTTAAACCTTGTACCTTGTACCTTGTACCTTGATATGGAGACAGTCACCATGGATTTACAGCTTTTGCATATTTTCAGGAATACCCCGCTGGGACGTGAACTATTGCTCCAGTCCGCCTATTTCTGCCATACCCTGGGGGTTCTGCCGGTCATTTATATCCCCCAGTATATCAAGTTTTTAATGTATTTTGAAAACGACGTGGTTCAGGTGGATCTTGACAGCTCCTATCTTCGATCCCCGTCAACAGCCCGGGAACACGTGGCTGAAACCATCCGGAGACAGGACCTGCCGGAACCCAAGTTTCTGGAACCAAAAAATTTTACCGCCTCAACACTGCCGGATATCCCGGTCAATTTTGATTTCATGTGCTGCCCAAGGACCGTCAGCGACCTGTCTTCAAAGATCGGTCTGGGATATATCGGGCCGCGGGTCCGGCGAATTATCCATTCCGCCCGTTTTCCCGTCCTAATCGGGTGTTCGGTGTATAAGCCATGGAAGAGCATCTCGGTTTTTTTCGGCGGCTCGGCCAATGCCGTCAAGGCGGTTCGTCTCGGGTTTCGACTGGCCCGGCTGACGGGCTTCCCGTTGGATGTTTTTACACAGGAAGGCAAGCGGGATCGTAAATATTATGAGGATGTGATGGAGAAGGAAAACCTCAAAGCAGAAATGGATAAGTATGCACGGCAGTGGCGGGTTTATGATTCGGGCGATTTTATCGATAATCTCTATGATGTACCCCATGACGCCTTGGTGATTGCCGGCGCTTACGGACACGGGGTCATCAAGGAAGTGCTTTTCGGGTCAACCCTGGAGAAGATACAGACCCATCTGCCTAATACCCTTTTGATTGTGGGGCCTAACTACCGGGCCGCCATGCAAGGGTGATGGCTTCGTAAAAAGCTCTCTATTCTGCTGGCGCGGCATTTTTGCAGAAAGAAACTCAACAAATTGATTAAAATCCGCCCGTACTGTCATTTCGAGCGATAGCGAGAAATCTTTAGCAAACAAGATTCCTCGTCACTTTCGTTCCTCGGAATGACATAAGGGAGAGGATGGCGTTCCTCGGAATGACATAAGTAAAAGGCACTGAGGCACTGAACTTATGATTTTTTACCTTATACCTTATACCTTTCACCTTCTACCTTTCCCCTTTCCCCTTTCATGCGGGACTGAGTACGATTAAGTCCTTTAAAGGCTGACGTGCTTGAGGGTGATATGCTGCTTGATGACGGAGCGCGCGGTTTTTTCGAATTGGGGCGTAACATCGGAGACAAAAAAGTCGGCCTTTCCGTTTTTGGACAACCCCTGGTCAATCTGCGGATTCTCAGCTAAAAAATGATTGATTTCTTCGGCCAACGCCATCGAGGAATCAATAATGGAGACGCGTTTGCCAATTTTATGCGCGATAATCGGTTTTAAAAGGGGATAATGGGTGCATCCGAGAATCAGTGTGTCGATCTGGCGGACCTTTAGGGGGTGGAGGTATTTTTTGACGATCATGCGGGTTTCCGGCTTTTTCAACCAGCCTTCCTCAACCAGTGGCACCAAAAGCGGGCAAGAAACCGAATAAACCCGGGCGTCGGGGACCTTTTCGTGGATTTTTTCTTCATAGACGCCGCTGGAAATTGTGGCGCGGGTGCCAATGATGCCGATCGCCATTTTTTTTGACATTTTTAATGACTGATTCACGGCCGGGGTGATAACCTCATAGATGGGCAGATTAAAGCGGGCTTGCACGGTCTCGGTCGCTACACTGGAGGCGGTGTTGCAGGCCATGACGATGAGGTTAGCCCCCTGGTCGAGCAAAAACTCGGTATTTTGCAGTGAATAATTAACTACCGTTCGGCCGCTTTTATTGCCGTAGGGGGTTCGGGCGGTATCGCCGAAATAGACAATATCATAATCCGGCAGCTTGTCCATAATCGCCCGAACTACCGTCAGTCCTCCGATGCCTGAGTCAAAAATGCCAATCATTATGAAGGACCGTTTTCCTCGTCAACGCAGGTCGGGTTATCTGTTTTGTCCAGTTCATTGAGCTGCTTTCTAACACAGGCTTTTAGCTGGTCGGTGGGAACATCCGGATTGATGCCGGCACAAATACTTGCCATGATCTGCCAGTTATCCGGCTCAATGAGGAGGTTTTCGATAAATGGCCATGTTTTGCACATTCTGGGTTTGACCGGATGAATCGTACAGAGCCGATCCCAAAAAATGCAGTATCCGTCTTTTTTCTGGGCGAGTTGTAAGGTCTTTCCGGCATGTTGGCAGTAGTTCGCAACCACCCGTTCAGGAGGTATCTCCAAATAGGCGGCGATATTATCAATATCTTTGTTTGAAAGCCGGGTCCCTCCGAAACCGAAGCAGCAATTGCCGCACCGTTGGCATATAAAAAAATCTTCCGGGCATTTTAGTTCATATGGCATGGCGACCTTCCATCGCTTTTCTCAGGGTCACCTGATCCACATACTTCAGCTCTCCGCCCATGGGCACGCCGGATGCAATTCGGGTAACCTTAACATGATAGCCGGACAGCTGATCATGTATATATGCAGCCGTGGTTTCACCTTCAACATTGGTACCCGTGGCGATGACAACTTCTTTTATCCCGCCTTCTGAGACCCGCTCGATCAGCTCCCGTATTCGGATATCATCGGGGCCGATGCCGTCCATGGGGGAGAGAAGCCCCTGCAAAACATGGTAGTGTCCGTTAAACGAGGCGCTTTTTTCAATGGCCACCATATCTACCGGATGTTCAACCACGCAGATTACCTTGCTATCCCTTGCCGGATCGCTGCATACTCTGCAAAGATCTTCATCGCTTAGGGCAAAACACTGACTGCAGAGCCGAACTCTCTCCTTTAGCTCCTTCAGGCTGTCGGCGAGCTCAAAGACTTGATTTTTTTCAGCTTGAAGCAAATACATGGCCAGGCGCTCAGCCGATTTTTCACCGATGCCGGGCAGTTTTGATAAGTTTCGGATCAGCCGATTAATGGATGCCGGATATTGAATCATAGCTTACGTAAGGCCAGGAATATTCATTCCACCAGTCAGTTTACTCATCTCATTAGAGACCATCTGCTGGGACTGGGACAGGGCATCGTTAACGGCGGCAACAATTAAATCCTGCAGCATATCAACGTCTTCCGGGTCTACGACCTCTTTTTCAATGGAGATGGAAACAATTTCCTGCCGCCCGTTGGCCACGGCTTTCACCATTCCACCGCCAGCCGAGGCCTCAATTGTTTTGTGTGCCATCTCTTCCTGGAGCTTTTCCATTTTGTTCTGAAGCTGCTGGGCCTGTTTCATCATTTTACCCATGTTTTTCATGATGCGGTATTCCTCCTATAAAATTTTTACTTCAATGATTTTCCCCTGAAACAGTTTCATGGCGGCCTCCACCATGGGGTGGTTCAACGCCTCCTGTTTCAAATGCTGGGTTTCTTTTTTATTGATATGGCCGCTTTCTGCTGGCTGTGCCTCCTGGCCGGTGATAAGAATTTCCATTTTTCTGTTGAAATGCCGGCGGCAGACTTTTTCTAGAATCTTACGGTTTTTATCTTTGGACACCCAATTCATATGAAACTGGTTCGAAGGCATTTCAATCTCAATCTGATCGTCTTGTATACCCTTTATGCAGCCGCTGGATAGACATGCGCCAAGTGAAGGCTGCGTCTCCGAAATAGTTTTTAAAATGCACTGCCAGTGGTCCTCGGAGGTTCTCTCTGTCTGATCGGGCGTTGCCTCACCTGCCGCCTCTTCTTGGCCGGGCGGTTCGCTTTCCACCGCTTCCGCTTGGGTTTCTCGATTTTCGTTTGTTTCATTTACCGAGGCCTGGCGCTCATCCGATGGCGCAGCAGATTCATTGTCATCAGTCGCGGGCTGGGGATAAACTGGATCGGAAATATGGGCCGCAGCCCCCCCCTTATCGAATTCATGCCTTAACAGGTCCAATTTCTCAATCAGTGTCTCCAGTGAAAGCGCCGGCTTAATCTGCAGTATTCTGAGAAACGCCATCTCAAGGGCCAGTTTCGGCTGGGTGGCGTATTTGATCGTGGCCTCTTCTTTAAACAAGACGTCGAGAATTTGATTGAGGTAGGTTGCCGGGATATCCGCCACCTGTTTCCGAATGGCTTCAATTTCATGCCTTGGGATGTCCGCCAGGGTATCCGCGCTGCCGCCCATTTTGACGACCAGAAGGTTTCTGAAATGGGAGATGATTTCCGAGAAAAGCTTTGTCATGTGCTGGCCGCGTCGATAACAGCTGTCGATGATCTCAAGCACAGCCCCGGTCTTGCCCTGCAAAACAGCCTCGGAAACGGAAAAAAGGTCCCGCCGGTCAACACCGCCCAGAACATCCAGGATCGTCCGGGTGTCTATGTTGTCTACGGCACAGGCCATGATGTGGTCCAGAAGGCTTAAGGCATCACGCACACTGCCGTCGGCTTCCCGGGCAATTAGAGAGAGCCCCTCTTCATTGATCTCAATTTCTTCTTTACGGCAGATCAATGCCATATGTTCGATCAGGGCATCGATCTCGACACGTCTGAAGTCATGCCGCTGGCACCGGGAGAGAATGGTTATCGGTATCTTGGTGGGCTCCGTGGTGGCAAAGAAAAACATTACATGGTCGGGGGGCTCTTCAAGAATTTTAAGCAGCGCATTAAACGCCGCATCACTTAACATGTGCACTTCATCGACGATGTAGATCTTGTATGGGCTGTGGGCGGGCATATACCTAGCGTTTTCCCTAAGCTCCCGGATATGCTCGACCTTGTTGTTTGACGCCCCGTCAATTTCAAACACGTCGGTTGCATTGCTGTTTTTAATTTCTTTGCATGATCGGCATTTATTGCATGGTATAGCTGTTGGACCTGCTTCGCAGTTGATGCATTTTGCCAGAATCCTTGCCACTGTAGTTTTGCCGGTGCCCCGCGGGCCGGCAAACAAAATGGCGTGCGCCAGACGGCCGGAAACCAACGCATTACTGAGGGTTTGGGTGATATGCGTCTGACGAATAACCTCTTCAAACACCTGCGGCCGGTATTTTCTTGCCAGTACTTGGTATGCCATCAACCAACTCTTGTATAAAGGTTTACCTTCCTTTTCTCAAAGACTCCCCGACGCATGATTATGATTTGGCGATCCGGCATGAAAAGGAGGGTGAAAAATATAAACTGGCGGAGAGAGAGGGATTCGAACCCTCGGTGCCCGTTAGGACACACACGCTTTCCAGGCGTGCACCTTCAGCCTCTCGGTCATCTCTCCGCAGGCTGTAAAAAAATAGTGAATTGCTGTCAGATCCAATGCTTGTAAAATGTTTTTTCGTACAAGATCCCTTACTTAGTGTCAACCTCTTTCTTCTCTATGCCAGCCCCCTCGCAGGGTTAACAAATCTAAATTGCTCAGTTTAGGAAAATGTTTCTTTCTTGATAATATCCACTCTGTTTTTTATGTAAAGGGTATCGTCACAATAAAAGTGTAACATCATCTCAAATTGGCTTATTTCAAAGGATTTTGAACGGGGAATGGATATGGGGTCCATCGGGATCGCCGCAGATATTGCTTTAATTGTCGTCTCCTCGCTTATTGGCGGGATGCTTGCCCACCGTCTGAAGCAGCCCTTGATACTGGGCTACATCCTCGCCGGTGTGGTCATAGGCCCGCACACCGGCGGCGTAACGATCAGTGATTTGCATGAGATCGAAATGCTGGCGGAAATTGGGGTCGCCCTTCTCCTGTTTGCCCTTGGACTCGAATTCTCATTAAAGGATTTAAAGCCGGTCAGGAATATCGCTTTAATTGGTACGCCGATTCAAATCCTTTTGTCCATGGCCTTTGGCTATGGAATCGGCCGCTGGCTTGGTCTGCCGGGCGATTCAGCCATATGGCTGGGCGGTATGATTTCCCTGTCCAGCACGATGGTAACCCTGAAAACTTTGGATAACCAAGGTTGGATGGGAACCCTGTCCAGCCGCGTCATGATCGGGATGCTGCTCGTTCAGGACCTGGCGATCGTCCCCATGATGATCATTCTGCCCCAGCTTAACAATCCAAAGGCCGGTTTGCTTGTCCTCGGGAATGCGGCAGTTAAAGCGGGGATTTTTCTCGTGGGAATGGTTCTGGTCGGTATTAAGCTGATCCCCAGTCTCATGCGATATGTGGCCCGGTGGAATTCCAGGGAACTTTTTATTCTTGCCAATACCGCCATCGGTCTGGGCGTTGGATACGGCACCTACCTGTTTGGGTTGTCATTTGCATTTGGTGCCTTTGTCGCTGGAATGGTTTTGAGTGAATCCGAATACAGCCATCAGGCGCTGGCCGATATCTTACCGCTGCGGGATATGTTTGGCCTTCTTTTTTTTGCATCGGTTGGCATGCTGCTGGATCCGGGTTTTTTAATGGATAATATCGGCAGGGTGATCATTCTGGTTCTGCTGGTTACGATTGGCAAGGGGTTGGTTTTCGGGGGATTGAGCATGGCCTTCGGCTACGGCAATGTTGTTCCCTTTGCAGCCGCTTTAGGGCTTTGCCAGATCGGTGAATTTTCATTTGTTCTGGCCCGAACCGGTATCGCCACCAATTCAATCGATCAGGAGCTGTATGCCCTGATTTTAACCGTGGCAATTGTGACCATGATTTTGACTCCGCTTCTATCGTCGTTCACCGCCCCTGTTTATTCCCTGCGGAACAGATTCTTTAAAAAAGCTCCCATACAGTCGATCAATCTGCCCGAAACCGGATTGTCTGACCATATAGTGATAGCCGGGGGCGGCCGAATCGGGCAGTACGTGGGAGATGTCATGAAACGGCTGTCGATTCCGTTTGTTTTGATAGAAATAAATTGCAACCGGATTGATGAGATAAAAAAATCGGGCTTTCCTGTCATTTACGGGGATGCTTCCCAGGAAGTCGTGCTGGAGGCCGCCCGGGTTGCCAGGGCAAAAATGCTTATCATTACCACCCCGGTGGCGATTATTTCCAAAGCTGTCGTGGACCGGGCGCTCACTATGGCGCCAGGGCTTTACATTCTCGCCAGGACGGAGGAGATAGAGCATATGCAGCTTTTGCATGACCGAGGGGTATCCCAGGTGATACAACCGGAATTTGAAGCCGGCCTGGAGTTTATCAGACAGGCCCTGCTTCAGCTTAGCATACCGGTTGAACGCATCCAGCAGTTTACGGATGAAGTCCGCCATGAGCTTTACCGGCCGATTTATGAATCTGTCCCAGAATCTAAGACCATCAATCAACTCCAGAATGCAACCCATTTGCTTCAGTTAAAGTGGATTTCAGTTGACTCCAATAGTCCATTAATGGGAAATACCATAGGGGAGTTGAATATAAGGCGGCGCACCGGCGCGACCGTGGTCAGCATCATGCGCCAGGGTAAAATCTACCACAATCCGCAGCCTGCCTTTCGCTTTGAGGGAAACGACCTTGTCGGGGTTATCGGTCGAGCAGCGCATCTTAAGGCGTTTGCCGAATTGTCGGGGGATGATATCGTGTAACCGCGGACAGCATCAGAGTAACAGGCCCTTTAGTCTATAACTAAGGACTTTTTATTTGCTTGAAAAAAATAATTACAATTTTTTAGAGCCTGATTTCAGTTTTTCATAAACTTTCAGGCGCACGCGATACACAGATTTCTCTTCGCTGACGTTCAACAAGTCATAGGAAAAGGTTTGTAAAATCTTGAAAAGAGCCTTTTTGGTTTCAGGATCAGTGCCAATGATCTCAATGGTTTTTCCCGGCCCTATTTTCCTGAGTGAATGCGAAATGTTCAACAGTGTCACGGGGACAATCATCCCCCTGAGATCAAGAATATGGTCAACGGCCGATTGCAATGGCATACCCCTCAAACGACGGGGTGTTTTAAGACAAACATTTCCCCTTCTCCTGCTCTAAGCCTTTGGATAATCAAATTTTAACCGATTTTGAGCTGTTAGGCATGAATTAACAGGTGTTAAACTGTGAAGGTGCCCGCCATGCCCCTTGAAAAATATTTTTAAAAAAGGGCTTTTACGGGCACCCGCCGTTTATTACCTGCCGCCTGCAGGAAACGCCATCTCGTCGCAACGCCAGCATTCCTGGCGACGAAGATCCTGCGAAGGGTTAACGTCATTATCACAGAGCCAGGTATTCCCCCGCGCGTCCTTAACCCACCTGATGGGGCGTACTGCGGGGTGGCAGCAAAGCTCGGTATAGTCGTCTATTCTTGTTCCTTTGTTTCCTTGCATGATAACCTCCTTATCGTTAAGGGTGTTTTTGTTTCTTTTACCAGATTATCCCTTTCATCTAACCAATAATGCATTAACCATACCAATAGAAAACAACCCTACAAGAAACCTTTTTATAAGTTAACTAACTGAAGATCTTGATTTTTAGAGATAAACATCAGGCCGCCGGCGATTTGTTTGGTCTCTCTTGTTAAACTATTATTTAACATGTATTAATTAATTGTTAATACAATATAAAGAATTAAAAAAAGAGGCATCAAAAAAACACGGCCTACTCAAATTAAAAAACTAATATTTTTAAGATGTTAACGGATAAGCCGCTTTGCCCTCGCGTCTGTTTTTTATTGGTATGATTAATGCATATTTATATGCTGTAAATGTTCGAAATATCATTAAGAATTTAACGGGTGGGAAATCAATGCTTGAAAGATTTTTAATTACGCTCGGAATTGCCATAACCGCATTCCTTTTCATGCTGCTTGGAAAGCAAACAAAAGAGGAAAACGGGGAAGAGGCAGTCATGCAAGGAAGCAAAGCAAAAGGAGGGGAAAAATGATTAGAAAATTTTCTGTTGGTTTAATGATCGTGGCTTTGATGATTTTCTGTTTTTACCATCCGGGATTTGCCCAGGAGACGAAAAACATTAACATTACATTTTTTGATCCCATCCAGATTTTTGATGCTGACACCTCTATCAAAGGGTTCCGTTTGAACCTATTGTATGGGGCTAACCAGGATATGATGGGTCTTGACATCGGTGTCGCCAACTATGCCAAAGACAACATGATCGGCGGCCAAATAGGCGCGGCCAATATTGTGGGAGAAGATTTTAAGGGATTTCAGACCAGCGCGATCAACGCGGTCGGCGGCTCGGGTACTGGTCTTCAGATCGGCGTGGAAAATTTTGTTGGTGCGGATTTCCAGGGCTATCAGACCAGTGCTTTCAACGTGGTGAATGGCTCTGCAGTGGGCTTCCAGGTAGGCGCGGTAAATATTGTGGGAGAAGATTTTCAGGGCTTTCAAACCAGTGCGATCAACGTGGTGAATGGTTCCGCTGTCGGCCTTCAAATAGGCGGTGCAAATTTTGTGGACAGTGATTTTCAAGGTTGTCAAATCAGCGGTATAAACGTAATCCGTGGCTCCGGTGCCGGTCTCCAGATAGGGGGCTATAATTATGGAAATTCATTTCGCGGAACGCAGATAGGGGCCATCAATCATACGGAGGCGTTCGGCGGCGTGGCCATCGGCGCGATCAACTATACGGAAGTACTTGACGGTATTCAAATCGGCGGTCTTAACTTCAACTCGCGAGGAGAGCCCCTTAAGTTTTTACCTGTTGTCAATTTCTCTTTCTAGATTGTCCACTTGCGAATCTGGAATTAAAGTAAAAACAAGCGAAGAATATGATTCAGAGAGAGATCACAAATTCTCTGGGCATGGCGTTTGTCTATATCGAACCCGGCAGCTTTATCATGGGCAGCCCGCCGGATGAAAGGGGGAGGGGGGCGGATTCCGGTTGACCCTGTTTCCAGGTCAATATAGTGGTTCAAAAGCGGAAATTCCGGGGAACGCGACGATAAATCTCATCCTTTTCTAAAATGTGTCAACAGGCTGTTAAAAGATTAGAGAAAATAAAAAATGACAGTCTCGTAAAAAGCTCTCTATTCCGCCACGGCGTCATTTTTGCTGAAAGTAACGTTTAATTCGTTCTCGTACTCGTCCTCGTAATCGTAATCGGCTTTTAAATCTCGAGTACGATTACGAGTACGAGAACCGTTCCGCTTACGCAGAACTGAGTACGAATAAATTCTTTGGAAGTAACTTCCCCGGGCCAAGGGCCAAGGCCCGGGACCAAGCCTATAAGCAATTTTTATGGTAGATGCGATGTAGAGGTGGGCTTTAGCCCGCCATTCGCAGAAGCGACCGATGCAGCAAGCCGCGTCCACTGGAAGGCTGAAGCCTTCCGCTACATTGATTGTACAAATCTCGATAAACCGATCAGGAATTGACGAATGCGCTTTGTTTATCCGCCCTGAGGGAGAATCGAAATT
>JAGYOX010000081.1 GCA_018399235.1 Desulfobacterales bacterium
AATATAATCTTAACACAATGATAAACCCGCTGACAATAAGACAACCGATCGGCAGCCAATCCCTGTGCCGGGTATAAAAGGTTTTGTAGTCCCTTATCAACGGAATGCTGCGGGATAAAACGGCCGTTTCGAACAGCGGGCTTGTCTCCATAACCCGTCCTGACGGATCGATATAGCCGCTAATCCCCGTATTGGCAGCCCTTACCAGCGTCCTACGATTCTCTATCGCCCGGAATACCGCCATGGAAAAATGCTGGTATGGCGCACTGGTCCTCCCGAACCAGGCGTCATTGGTCATATTAACCAGAAAATCGGCCCCGTTTTCAACCATTTCAGCTGAAAGCGGGGGGAAAATGACTTCATAGCAGATCAGCACGCCGACCTGGGTATCGCCCCACCCAATGGTATCACCCCGTTTTCCGGCATTAAAATTGCCTACCTGAGCAACCAGCGTATCAATAAAAGGAAGCCATTCATTAAACGGGACATATTCGCCAAACGGGACGAGGTGTACTTTGCTGTAGCGGCCATGGATTTTTCCCTCCGGGCCGATCAGATAGGCGCTATTATAGCTCGTGGGAACCCGGTTGACAAACTCCACCGACGGGGCACCGATAATAAAATACTTTCCCGCATCTTCCACACCATTTATCACCTTTTCCGTCAGTTCCATATTATACTGGAAATAAAAAGGGGCGGCGGTCTCCGGCCAGATAATCAGTTCCGGCGACGGATGATTGGCGTTATTTGAAAGATCAAAATATCTTTCAACAGTCGTCTCCATGAACCGGCGGTCCCATTTTTGAATCTGCGCTATATTCCCCTGGACCACGGCGACATCCAGTTTATCTGAATGTACCACTCGGCGATCCATTTCATCCATTTGAGAATTCCCATACACGAGAACGCCGCCCAGAGCGATCAGAACGGCCAAACAACTCCCGGCGGCGACCCCGCCATTGACCCGGAAACCCTGCCATTGCGCTTTCGAAAAATACAGCACCAACATCACAAGGGCGGCGTTGGCAAGCAAAATAATCCCGGATACCCCGTACACACCGAAAATATCGGCAAACTGAATTAAGGCGAGCTGACCCGCCTGACTGTATCCCACAAGCCCCCAGGGGAACCCGGAAAAAAGAATGGATCGAAGGTATTCCAGGCCCACCCACAAAACCGGGGCCATGATCACCATAACAGCCGGCCGTCGGCCCGCCCAGGCCAACACAAAGACAAAAATAGCTGGGTATATCGCCAGATACAGAGCCAGCAGGATAAGCATCAGTATGCTCAGGCTGAACGGCAACTGCCCGTAAATCCTCATTGTAAAAGCCAACCAGTAAATAAGAGACAGATAATGGCCAAGCCCTGCCAAAAGCCCCAGAAAAAAACTTTTTCGGGGACTTGTATCCCTTACCGCAAAAAGAAGAAACACCAACGCCCCCCAGGCCACATAATTTACCCCCATTACCGGGAAAGCGGCCGTGAGCAGCACCCCGCTTATCAGCGCCAGCAGGATTTTGCCCGAATTCTCAGTTAAAGATTGAAAAAGAATCATTTATTTATAGAATTTTTTGTTAACATCCAGATGACAACCAACAACCCATAATATTCAAGCGTATTGCCATTAAATAATGGGTATCGGATAAATTTAGCTAGTTGTCATTGTTTTTTCATCCATTTTATGCCAAAACCGGCTTAAACTTCTTGAAAGTATTCCCCCCGGGCCGAGGCCCGGGGCCGAGCCTAAAAGTAACTTTTATTGCATGTTTGAAGGCACTGAGGCACTAAGGCACTAAGGCACTAAGGGAAAATCGAAATCTCAAATCTCAAAAAACAAATAATACCCAAATTCCAATGACCAAAATTCAAAACAACGTGGCGTACGGCAAAAGAGGGTTGTTTTAAGCATTAGAATTTGGTTTTTTGTAATTTGGAATTTAACCATGAGCCGTGAACCGTGAACCTTAAACTTTGAACCTTACACCTTATACCCTATACCTTAAACCTTAAACCTTAAACCTTAAACCTTAAACCTAATACCTTGAAGTTACTTAAAAGACATTGTCACAATTTTTCGTTGACAATAAAATGAATTAAATTCTTAAAATAATCAACAGTTGATCTATCGCATATCAATATGATGAAAATATTGATTACCGGCGCCAAAGGACAGCTCGGTCAGGATTGCGCAGCGGTTTTGCGCAACAAATATGACGTCACCGCGGTTGATGTGGACGAATTGGATATTGTCTCCGCCTCGACAGTGGATGCCGCTGTTCTGTCATTACAACCTGAAATTATTGTTAATTGTGCGGCATTTACCCTTGTGGATGCCTGCGAAAGCCAGGCTGAAGCCGCCTGGCAGGTGAACACGGACGGACCGGCCAACCTGGCTGCGGCAGCTGTAAAAACCGGGGCCCGGCTGATCCATATTTCCACGGATTACGTATTTGACGGCAAAAAACCCGTACCTGAGGCTTATATTGAATCCGACCCGACCCATCCCGTATCCGTGTACGGCAAAAGCAAACTCGCCGGGGAAGAACGGATCATGGGGAAGACCGATAACTTTATTATCCTGAGAACCGCCTGGCTTTACGGTTTAAACGGCAAAAACTTCATCCGCACCATTCTGGGCAAGGTATTAAATGAACCGCAAACCCGGCTTCGCATCGTGAATGATCAATACGGCTCTCCGACATGGAGCTATCGACTGGCCATGCAGATTGACCGGCTATTGACGACTTCAGCCCGCGGCGTCTATCATGCCTCATCGGAAGGTTATTGCACGTGGTATGACCTGACGAAAGCGCTTATAAAAGCGCTTGACCTGTCCGCCCAGGTTACCCCCTGCACAACCGAGGAATACCCGACACCAGCGGCACGGCCCCGCAATTCAATTCTGGAGAACAAGCATTTGAAATCGGAAGACCTCAATGTTATGCGCAACTGGCAGTCGGATCTTCAGGAATTCATTAAGACCCACGGCCATGAATTAACGGCGTCTTTGACCCGGAAAACGACTGGAGCCCCCTCATGAATCTACTGGTTACCGGCGGGAGCGGATTTATCGGCAGCAATTTCATCCGGTACCTGTTAACCGAAACGGATTTTAACGGTCGGATTATCAATGTGGATTGCCTGACCTATGCAGGCAACCCGGAAAATCTTTCCGATATTGAAGCCCATTTCTCAGACAGGTATGTTTTTGTTAAGGAGGACATCTGCCATCAGGAAGAAATGGCCAAAATTTTTGATTACTACAGCATTGACGTCATCTGCCATTTTGCCGCCGAATCCCATGTGGATCGCTCCATTGCCGCACCGGACGCTTTTGTCCAGACCAATATTTTCGGCACCTATACCCTGCTGGAGCTTGCCAGAAAACGCATGCACCACATCAAACGTTTTCATCATATCAGCACGGATGAGGTCTATGGGAGTCTTGGAAAAAGCGGATATTTCAGTGAAACTTCGCCCTACCAACCGACAAGTCCGTATTCAGCCTCAAAAGCCGCGTCCGATCATCTGGTGCGGGCCTATTTTCATACCTACGGCTTACCGGTCACCCTGTCCAACTGCTCAAATAATTACGGCCCCTACCAGTTCCCTGAAAAACTGATTCCCCTGATGATCCTGAATGCATTGGCGGGTAAACCGCTGCCGGTTTATGGAGACGGGCGCAACATCAGGGATTGGCTTTATGTCAGGGACCACTCTGCGGCCCTGTGGACGATTCTTGAGAACGGAGAAATCGGGGAAACTTACAACATCGGCGGCAACTGCGAGCTTGAAAATATCCGGCTGGTTGAGCAGATCTGCGAGATTATCGACAACCTTGAAACCTTGCAGTTTAATACCCCACGAAAGGACCTGATTACCTTTGTTACCGACCGCCCCGGCCATGACCGCCGTTATGCCATTGATGCCTCGAAGATCAAGGCTGATTTGAAATGGGCGCCGAAGACACCGATTGAACAAGGCCTTCGGGAGACCATTGGATGGTATATAAACAATCAGGAATGGGTCAACCGGGTAATCAGCGGCGAATACCGAAGCTGGATCGAGCAGCATTACAATTTTTAAAAGGATATGCAAATGAAAGGAATTATACTTGCCGGCGGATCAGGAACCCGGCTCTATCCCCTAACCCGGGTCACCAGCAAACAGCTTCTGCCCGTTTATGACAAGCCGATGATCTATTATCCACTGTCTGTCCTTATGCTGGGCGGCATAAAGGATATACTGATCATTTCGACCCCCCATGATCTGCCCAATTTCAAGTCCCTTTTAGGCGACGGCGCCTGGCTGGGGATCAACCTTCAATATGCCGAGCAGCCGCGGCCCGAAGGCATCGCCCAGGCCTTTCTGATCGGCAAATCTTTTATCGGCAAGGATCCGGTGTGCCTGATCTTAGGGGACAACCTGTTTTTCGGCCACAATTTAAGCGGCATGCTAAAAACAGCCTTTAATTCCAATCCCGGCGGCGTGGTTTTCGGCTACCGCGTGGTAGATCCCACGCGCTACGGTGTAGTGGCCTTTGACGACAACGGAATGGTCGTTGATATTGAAGAAAAACCGGCACACCCCAAATCCAACCATGCGGTGGCCGGCCTTTACGTCTATAGCAACGAGGTCATTGATATCGCCGCAAGCCTCACGCCTTCAGACCGGGGAGAGCTTGAAATCACCGACGTCAACCGGGCATATCTCAAAAAAAAGGCCTTAAAAGTCGAATTGCTTGGCCGGGGGTTTGCCTGGCTGGACATGGGCACCCATGAATCCATGCAGCAGGCGGCCAGTTATGTTCAAACCATACAGAAAAGACAGGGGTTTAAAATCGCCTGTGTCGAAGAGATCGCCTATCGGCTGGGCTATATCAGCAGTGATGATCTAAAAGCATTGGCCGAGGCCATGAACAAGAATGAGTACGGGGCCTACTTGAAAGACATATCAACGTTTAAACGGGCGGAGCTTGTTCAATGACGGTCACCATAACACCACTTTCCCTGCCGGAGATTCTATTGGTCGAGCCTATTGCCTTTACGGATCACCGGGGCTTTTTCCTGGAAACCTATCATCACCGGAAATACAGCGAGGCGGGCTTGAACCGCACGTTTGTTCAGGACAATCACTCCCGATCTTATCAGTCCGTGCTTCGCGGGCTTCATTACCAGCTCCGAAAACCGCAGGGAAAGCTGGTGTATGCAGTCAGGGGGGAAATTTTCGATGTGGCGGTAGACATCCGCCGGGGCTCACCCACTTTCGGCAAATGGGCGGGCACCCGCCTATCCGAGACCAATCATCGGCAGATGTTTATCCCCGAGGGGTTCGCCCATGGCTTTGCGGTATTAAGCGAATCCGCGGATGTGGTGTATAAATGCACGCAGTTTTATGAACCCGGAGATGAATACGGGATTTATTGGTCGGACCCGGAAATCAGCATTGACTGGCCGGTTGACCGGCCGGTCCTTTCTGAAAAGGACCAGACCTTTCCTGTCTTAAGTTCAGTCCCGGAAGACCACCTGCCGGTTTATTAAACAGGAGAAAACGAATCAAAATTTATATACACATAAAGTGGGCTGACATTCCACCGCCAAATAAATAGAAAAGAGCAAACCAACCATGAAAGCCCATCACCGCAGCCGAACCGCCGAATCCGCAGCCGCCATGCGGGCAGTGCATTTGGCCGTGATGGCACCTCCCCATATCTTTAGAGATCCCTATGCCCATCTATTCACAAGCCCTGGCTGGCGGCTGATCTGCAGAAACCGCCTTGTTTTTATCATTGACACCCGCATCATCTACCGGGGCATGCTGCCAATCCTTTTTCAAATCCTCGCACGCGCACGATTTGCTGAAGATCAGCTGGACAAAGCCATCGCATCAGGCATCGATCAATATATCATAGTCGGGGCCGGCCTGGACTCGTTTGCCTTTCGGAGAAAAGATCTGGCCGAAAAAGTACGCGTTTTTGAGCTGGACCACCCGGCCAGCCAAGCCTCAAAAAAACGACGGTTAAAAAAGCTTGGCCTGGAATTGCCTAAAAATCTTGAGTTCGTTAGCATTGATTTTGAAGTTCAAGGACTGAAAGACGCGCTGATGGAATCCTCTTACGCCTGCGGCCGGCCCGGCTTTTTCTCTTGGCTGGGAAGCCTTCACTACATTACAGAATCCTCTGTTTTCAGAACGCTCGGCGCAATCGCAGAGGTTGCCTATCCCGGATCCGAACTTGTTCTTGATTATGCCGTAACCGAGGACCATGCAGCCAGCGACGAAGAAAGAGCCATGTTTAAAAAACTTCAGCGCTTTACCGCCCGTCGCGGTGAACCGTTACTGTCCCTTTTTGACCCGCAAACCTTTCCAGAGCAGGTTTGTGAACTCGGCTTCGAGCTGATCCAAAACATCTCCCCCCGGGTCCAAACAGAAATGTATCTATCCGGCCGGAAGGATTATCACTCCATTATGCCAAGCTCCTATTTTGCGCACTTCCGGAAAACATCATAAATTTTAACTTAACCGGCGGGCGGCCTGAATCAACTTGGTTTTTAAGGGCCAAGGGTCCTATACAACATCGTTATGGCCACCATCAGTTCAGGCTGCCCAACGCCATTTCAGCTTCTTTTATGACCAAGGGAAAGATGGGGAGGCTTCTATTAATTAAAAATAACGGAAAAGAATGGTCGGGGCGGCAGGATTTGAACCTGCGACTTCCTGCTCCCAAAGCAGGCGCGCTGCCAGACTGCGCCACGCCCCGAATATGCCGGATACGCTGGATATGTGAGCTGTTCCTAACATCCTTTAGCCCATCATGCAAGCCGTTAAATTCATTTTTCACGAAAAAATTCATCAATCCCGCGGCTTAGACATTCGGCGGCTTTGGCCAGAAAATCCATATTATTCAAGCGGCTTTCACAGGAAGGATGGGTCAGATATCCCGCTTCAACAATGACCGCCGGCATATCAATTCCTTCAAGCAGAAAAAGCGGGGCTTCTGCAGATTTGAAACTGCCTATTTCAGGACATTCTTGAAGATGGCTTTTCAAAATTTCAGCGAATCTCTTACTCGCCCGAATATATTTTGCCTGAACATGGTGCCAGTTTAACCCGCCATCGCCCAAACTTTCCGTATCTCTTTTAGCTTCAAATAAATCAAGGTTGTTACGGTCTTTTTGGGGATAATAATAAACCCCCCACGAATCCACCCCAACTTGGAAGAAACCGCCTGAATGGATACTGATAAAGAGATCTGCCCCATGATGACTGGCTATTGATGCCCGCTTTTTGAGGCTGACCTGATAATCGCCCGTCCGGGTCAATTTAACCCGATAGTCCGGCTGCAAGATGTTCTGAAGGATATTGGCGAATTTCAAAGCGATGTTTTTTTCAACGCTCCCGCCGACCCCTTCAGCCCCGTGATCATGCCCTCCGTGGCCGGGATCAATAATAATTAAAGGCTTCTCCCCCCCGGCAGCAGCTTCGGTTGCCGGTATCAGCCCAACGGTCAACCCCAGTAATCCAACCGCCAATAAAAAATATAGCCCGAATCGCCATCGTTTAGCGCCGATATCCATTGTCATCCCGTAAGCCCTCAATTTTCCTTGACACCACTATATAGAGATATTATTTTAAGCAGGATTTATATGAAAATAGATAATTTTGTATATAATTCCAAATGGTTGATGGCGATTAACGAACATTTGTGCTGACGCCATCAACTTTTTATTTGAAAATGATGATAAAATCAATAGCGAGAGTGGCGGAATTGGTAGACGCACTGGACTTAGGATCCAGCTCTTGAAAAAGAGTGGGAGTTCGAGTCTCCCCTCTCGCACCATAAATAAATACATAGAGATTCGAGGATGATAATATGGATGTAACCGTCGAAGACATCAGCAATGTTAAGAAAAAACTGCATATCGAGGTACCCCGGGAAGAGGTTGAAAAAGAGCTTGATACCGCATATAATAATTTGAAAAAAAACGCCCAAATAAAAGGGTACCGGCCGGGGAAAGTGCCGCGAGCCGTACTGGAACGAAAATTTCAGAAGGATGTCCATTCGGATGTGGCCCAAACATTGATACAGAACACCATTTTCGAAGCCATCAAACAAAATGATCTGCCCATACTGGGCACTCCTGAAATCGATCCATCGGATTTGAAGCCGGAACAACCTTTTACCTATGATGCCACTGTCGAACTTAAGCCTGAATTGCCGGAGGTTGAATTCAAAGGGCTTGCTTTGAAGAAAACCGACTACCAGGCTGATGATTCAGAAATCGATATCCAGATCGATATGCTAAGAAAACATCTTGCCGAGTATCATCCCATACAGGAAGACAGGGCGGTTGTGGATGGCGATTATGTGGTCATTGACTATGAAGGCCTCAAGGACGGCCAACCATTTGAGGAAACAGAAAAAACAGAGAACTATAGCCTAAAAATCGGGGAGAAGGTGATTTCCGAAGATTTTGACAAACAGCTGATAGGGATGAAACCCAATGAAAGAAAAGAGTTTACCATTCACTTCCCCGAAGATTACCACAATGAAAACCTGGCCGGCTTAGACATCACGTTTCAGGTCGCCCTGAAGGAAATCCGCGAAGAAGTCTTGCCTGAAGTAGACGATGAGATGGCAAAAAAATTCGGCGATTACAATGATATAAATGAACTTCGGGAGGAGATTCGAAAAAACCTTCAGCAAGGCTATGACAGGCGCGCCAATCAGGAATTAAATGAACAGATATTTGAAAAACTCCTGACCGATGATTTTGAAGTGCCCGAAACCCTGGTTGAGCATGAAATTGATGGGATCATACAGGATGCAGAATACCAATTCGCGCAAAATAGCATATCCATGGAGCAATTGGGGTTAAGCCGCGATAAAATGGCCGAACAGTATCGGGATCTTGCAGAGAAACAGGCCAGACGTCACCTGTTGCTGAATAAAATCGTCGAACAGGAAGCCCTTGAGGTAACCGCTGAGGAAATGGAGTCGGAATACAGCCGATTTTCACAAACTACCGGACAACCCATTGAAACCATTAAAGCCTATTACAAACAGAATCCGGACAAGCTGGAGGGGTTCAAGTATGCGCTACTTGAAAAAAAGGCAATTGATCTTATAATAGAAAATGCGACTATTGAAACCGTTAAACCCGAGCGAACCCCGGATAATCCCGATGAAAATGCAGACAACAATGCATAAGGAGGAAAAAATTGCCTTTAATCCCAATGGTCATTGAACAAACCAGCAAAGGGGAACGTGCCTACGATATCTATTCAAGGCTGCTCAAAGACCGGATTGTCATCCTGGGCACCCCCATAAGCGATGAAATTGCAAACCTGCTGATTGCCCAGATGCTTTTCCTGGAATCCGACGATCCGGATAAAGATATTAATTTTTATGTGAACTCACCGGGGGGATCAGTAACTTCGGGCATGGCCGTTTATGATACCATGCAGTATATCAAGCCTGATATTACGACGGTCTGTATCGGACAGGCGGCAAGTATGGGTGCGCTGCTTCTGGCTGCAGGAGCAAAGGGCAAGCGGTATACCCTTCCCAATGCGCGCATTATGATCCATCAGCCAATGGGCGGCGTTCAAGGCCAGGCGGCCGATATTAAAATTCAAGCAGAGGAAATCATCCGCCTGCGGGCCACTCTCAATAAAATCCTTGCCCACCATACCGGCCAGGATTTAAAACGGATTGAGAAAGACACTGACCGGGATTTTTTTATGACCGGTGAAGAAGCAAAAAAATATGGTATAATTGATAATGTGATCTACAATCGGGACGATTTGGATAAGATCACTGAAACGGAGGCATAACATGTCAATTAACAAGGGTGATGAGGGCAATGAGAACCTGTTTTGCTCATTCTGCGGCAAGAATCAGCAGGAAGTGAAAAAGCTGATTGCCGGTCCCGCCGTGTATATATGTGACGAATGCATCCAGCTCTGCAGCGAAATCATAGAAGAAGAAAATATCAAGGATTCAGATATTGCCAACCGCATACTGACGCCCTATGAAATAAAGGAAAAGCTGGATGAATATGTCATACAGCAGGATTTGGCCAAAAAAATCCTGTCTGTAGCCGTTCATAATCATTATAAACGGCTGGATTCTTCAGTCATAACCGATGATGTTGAGATCCATAAAAGCAACATCATGATGATCGGACCGACGGGATGTGGGAAAACCCTTCTGGCTCAGACCCTGGCGCGGTTTTTGAATGTTCCGTTCACGATTGCGGATGCCACCAGCCTGACTGAAGCGGGCTACGTAGGCGAAGATGTTGAAAACATTGTTCTGGCACTGCTCCAGAATGCGGATTATGATGTGGAAAAGGCGCAGCGGGGGATTGTCTATATAGACGAAATCGATAAAATCGCCCAGATGTCCGACAACCCCTCAATTACCCGGGATGTGTCCGGAGAAGGGGTTCAGCAGGCGCTTTTGAAAATAATAGAAGGTACCACCGCAAGCGTTCCTCCAAAGGGCGGCCGTAAGCATCCACAACAGGACTTTGTCAAGGTTGATACCACGAATATTCTATTCATATGCGGCGGAACGTTCAACGGACTGGAGCAGATTATAAGAAAACGTATCGGATCAAAGGCGATGGGCTTCGGGGCGAACATTATCAGCCCCACCATGCAGAGCGCCAGTGAAATTTTGAAGCAGGTTGAAACCGAAGACTTAATTAAATTCGGGTTGATTCCCGAATTCGTGGGCCGGCTTCCGGTTGTGGCCACACTGCAGGATCTGGACGAATCAGCCTTGATTAAAATTTTGACGGAACCGAAAAACGCCCTTCTCAAGCAGTTTAAAAAGCTTTTTGAAATTGAGGGGGTCAACCTTAAATTCACCGACAGTGCACTTGCAGCGATTGCTAGAGAAAGCTTGAAACGAGGAGCCGGTGCGCGCGGGCTTCGGGCGATACTCGAAAATACGATGCTTAATATCATGTATGATCTGCCCTCCATCGGTGGCGTTAAGGAGTGCGTCGTCGGAGAAGAAGTCGTGCTCAATCGGGAAGATCCGATCCTCCTCTATGAACAACCCAAAAAGCAGGCGTAATTTTTTATATATATACCGGCCGGTTAAGGGCAAGCTCCGCCGGCCGGGTTATAGCCTCCCGAATAAATCTCGGTTTTCATGCCTGACAAAAAACATTTAGTTGTTAAGTTAAATAGAAAGTGACAGCGATATAATTATGCCAAAAGATAACTATACATATGATGAACATACGAGTCCGTCGGAGATGCGCCTGCCGCTTCTTCCATTGCGGGATGTAGTGGTTTTTCCGTATATGATTTCCCCGCTGTTTATTGGCCGGACTAAGTCCATCAGTGCGATCTCCGAGGCCATGCAACAGGAAGATAAATATATTATCCTTGCCACCCAGTCCGACCCCGACAAAGAAAATCCAACAGAAAAAGATATTAAAAAAATCGGGACAGTAGCCAAGGTCCTCCAGATGCTTCGCCTTCCGGATGGCACGGTTAAAACCGTTGTGGAGGGGAAATTCAGGGGTCGGATACTCAACTTTAACCCCAATGAAAGCTTTTTTGAAGTATCTGTGGCATTGCTTGATGAACCCACCATAGGCCCCCACGAAAAAGAGGCATTTACCAGAAATATGATCCAATCTTTTGAGGAATATGCGGAGCTGAATAAAAATATTTCCAAGGAAACCACTGAAAATATTCATTCAATCAAAGACCCGGCCCAGCTCTTATACACCATTGCGGGGCAATTTTCCTTTAAAACAAAGGACAACCAAAAACTTCTTGAAACCATTTCTCTCGAGGATCGCCTGTCGGACCTGATTCAACTGATCAAAGATGAAATCGTGGTGCTCAAAACCGACCAGAAAATTAAAAACCGCATCAAAACCCAGATGGAACAAAGCCAGAAGAATTACTACCTGAATGAACAGATGCGGGCGATTAAAAAGGAAATGGGCGCTGATGAAAGCGAAGGCGATGATTTAAAAGAGCTTGAAAAACGGATCAAGAAAAAAAAGATGTCCAAGGAAGCTGCAGCCAAAGCCCGTCAGGAACTCAAAAAGCTAAAAATGATGACGCCCATGTCCGCCGAAGCGACCGTGGTTCGCAACTACATCGAATGGCTGATCAGCCTCCCCTGGTACAACAGGAACAAAATCACCACGGATATTGGGAAGGCGGAGCAGATACTTGATGAGGATCACTACGGACTCAACCGGCCCAAGGAACGGATTCTTGAATACTTGGCGGTTCAATCGCTGATGAAAAAAATAAAGGGCCCCATTCTCTGCCTGGTCGGTCCGCCCGGGGTCGGCAAAACGTCGCTGGCCAAATCGGTGGCCCGGGCTACCGGGCGTGAATTCGCCCGGCTGTCGCTTGGCGGCGTAAGGGACGAAGCGGAAATAAGGGGGCACCGGCGCACATATATCGGCGCCATGCCCGGCAAGATTATTCAATCTCTTAGAAAAACGAATGTCAATAATCCGGTATTCTGCCTGGATGAAGTCGACAAGATGAGCATGGATTTCCGCGGGGACCCTTCCGCCGCACTGCTTGAGGTGCTTGATCCCGAACAGAACTTCAGCTTCAATGACCATTACCTGGATGTGGAATACGATCTCTCGGATGTTCTCTTTATTACCACGGCCAACACATTGCCGGATATCCCGCTGCCTCTGCAGGACCGAATGGAAATCATTCGACTGCCGGGCTACACAGAAATTGAAAAATACCATATTGCCAATAAATTTCTGGTTCCAAAGCAGATCCGCCAAAATGGCTTAAAAGACGATCATGTCAAATTTTCGGAAAATGCCATCTTCGCCATCATCCGGGACTATACTAGAGAGGCGGGGGTCAGGAACCTTGAACGCCAGATTGCTTCAATATGCCGAAAAATCGCCCGGGCAATTCTTAAGGAGAACCCGGAAAAAATGGTGCGGGTGACGAAAAAATCCGTTGAAAAATATCTGGGTCCCCCCCAGTATCGCTTCAGCCAAATTGAAGACAAAAACCAGATCGGAATTGTCACCGGACTTGCCTGGACCCAGTTCGGGGGCGAGCTGCTTTCGATAGAAAGCGTTATTATGCCGGGCAAAGGCGAGTTCAATGTCACCGGCAAATTAGGCGATGTGATGAAAGAATCGGCCAGAGCTGCCATCAGTTATGTTCGGTCCCGCTCGGATCAGTTCAATATCGACCAGAAATTTTATGAAAAATATGACTTCCATATACATGTACCGGAAGGGGCGACACCGAAAGACGGGCCTTCCGCCGGAATTGCCATGTGCGTGTCCATCCTTTCCGCGTTGACCAAACTGCCGGTGAACCGGGGTGTGGCCATGACCGGCGAGATCACCCTGCGCGGCCGGATTCTACCCATCGGCGGTTTAAAGGAAAAAGTTCTTGCCGCCCATCGCGGTGGGATCAAGCAGGTGCTGATTCCCAAAGAAAATGAAAAGGACCTGAAAGAAATTCCGCAAAGTGTGGCCAAGCAGGTAAAAATTCTGCCGGTTGAAAATATGGATGAAGTGGTAAAGCATGCCATTATCGTTAAGGAGGGGGAATCTCCCTATACTGAACAGCATCAACAGTTTCTTGCGAAGGAAGCTACGGATACCCCCAAACCGATACCGGCAAGCTTGAAGCATTAATCAATTAGAGGTCTTATTTTGTGCTTGACAGTCATGCTGGGTGCTGTTAAAAAACAGCTTCTAATTGAGGGCGGATAGCTCAGTTGGGAGAGCGGCGGCCTTACAAGCCGTAGGTCACAGGTTCGAGCCCTGTTCCGCCTACCAGTTATTTGAAATCAATTACGGGGGCGTAGTTCAGTTCTGGTTAGAACGCCGGCCTGTCACGCCGGAGGTCGCGAGTTCGAGTCTCGTCGCTCCCGCCACCAACAAAATCAGGGGTTTAAGGGAAATCTTAAGCCCCTTTTTTTATTCCCAAAAAATCAATCCCCCACATAATTGTTTTTTTATAGTATTCACCGATTATAGGATTAAGTAGCAATAATATATTATTTTATCAAATAGTTATAGCCTTTTTATCCAAAAATGTCTCATTGAAACAACGCGTCTCATTTAATGCGATCGCATGAGACACCCTTCTAAATTATCCTTCATCCTTTTTCAAAAATAATTGCTTGATATTATTATTTTTAATAATAAATTTGGAAAAGAAAATTGATGGCACGATAATTGTTATTTAAAATAATTTTTGAATATTAAATAATCATGGCTATATCTTAAAAATTAAAAAGTGACAATCTCGTAAAAAGCGGTTTATTTCGCTGGCGCGACATTTTTGCAGAAAGTAACTCTAAAAAACATCTGCATTGTCATTTCGAGCGGCAGCGAGAAATCTTGAACAATCAAGATTCCTCGTCACTTTCGTTTCTCGGAATGACAGCAGCGAAAGCATCTAAAATAATATTAAATATTGTCG